>DASPXY010000656.1:0-3703 GCA_035637055.1 Gemmataceae bacterium
ACGAGCGCAACGTCTTCGATTTCTGGCAGGCGAAGTCCGAGCGGCCCACGCCCGTGATCGTCTTCATCCACGGCGGCGGCTTCAAGGCGGGCGACAAGAGTCGAGCGAACCCGAAGATCATCCGCGCTTGCCTGGAGCAGGGCGTCTCCTACGCGGCGATCAATTACCGCTTCCGCACCGAGGTGCCGATTCAGGACATCCTGCGCGACTGCGGCCGCGCCATCCAGTTTGTGCGCTTCAAGGCCGCCGACTGGAAGATCGACCGGGAGCGGATCGCGGCTCACGGCGGCTCGGCCGGGGCGGGAACGTCGCTCTGGCTGGCATTCCACGACGACCTCGCCGATCCGAAAAGCGACGATCCGATCCTGCGCGAATCGTCGCGGCTCAAGGCCGCCGGCGCGACCGCCTGCCAGGCCAGTTACGACATTGTCCGCTGGAAGGACATTTTCGGCGAGCAGGTGGTGGCGAAGTATTCGCCGCAGAGCGACTGGCCCGCCTTTTACGGTCTCAAAAGTGTGGAAGAGGTACTCGGCGCGAAGGGCCGCGCGATCCGTGCCGACGTGGACATGCTCGGCCTGATCCGCAAGGGCGGCAGTCCGGTGTGGCTCGGCGCCGCCCGCGCCGACGGCGAGGTGACGGATCGTGGTCACTACCTGCACCATCCGCGGCACGCCATCGTCATCAAGGAGCGGTGTGACCAGGTCGGCGTCGAGGCCGTCCTGCACCGCGGGCAAGCGGGCAAGGCCGACGTGTCGCTGCTCGCCTTCTTGTTCAAGCATCTGGGCGTCAAGGGCAGGAAGGGTTAGCTCGTCTACGAGGAAACGAAGGTCACTTCAATGCGCCCGACGCTTCCTCAAAGCCCTCCAGGACAACGGCCCCCGCGGGTCGATCCACGGGCATCAGCTTGTAAACCAGTCCCACCGCATCGGCCCAGACGAGATAGCCGCCGCTGCGCAGCACCACGCGATAGCGGCCGAGGCTCACCTTCCTTTCCTTGGCGACCAGGCTATCCTCGCCCAACTTCTCGACCGTGAAGGTCAGCACGCGTGGCGGCTGTACGGGGTGAATCCAGAAGCCGGGGAACTCCTGCTTGCCGCCCCGACCACGATCGTAGCGGCGCAGCACTTCGAGGATATCGCTCCAGTCCGGCGCCGTCGTCACCACCGGATTCGTCGGCAGCATGAACTGCTCGGTGATGCCGCCCTCGCGCTTCAGGATCGCCCATTTCCCCTGCATCGTCAGCGACGCCGTCTTCTTGCTCTTTCCTATCTGCTGCCGTGCTTCAGCAGCGAGCAGCTGGCCTTTTCCGTCATGACGGAGGGTCAATGTCATCTTCTCCGTGCCGCGGTCGGTCACGCTCACATAAACGCTCTCTCCCTTGTCGCGTTTGCGGCTGAGGGTGCTTTCCGGCACCCACTCGTCGCCCGCGAGGCGCAGGTAACGCAGTTCCTTCGGCTCGCCGGCCTGTGCGGTCGAGACAGACACCATAAGCAGCATCACGAGGGCTCGCATCGTCCACCTGTTTCCAGAAACGAGAAGCTGGCGGCCCGTGTGGGGTCACTCCGGGAGCGCCCACAGCTGCACCGTCTGATCTTCACTGCCCGAAAGGGCGTAATGGCCGTCGGGGGTGAAGGCCACGCAGGTCACCGGGCCGCTGTGACCGTACCACTTGCGAAGCTCACGCCCCGTAGCGACCTCCCACAACTTCACCGCCTTGTCCCGGCTGCCGGACAGGGCGCGGCGGCCGTCCGGCGAAAACGCCACCGCCAGGATCTCGCTCCTGTGGGCGGCGTCGATCTTGCGGCTCTCCTTCCCGCTGGCCACTTCCCAGAATCGCAGGCACCCGCCGCCATCGCCGGTCAGGGCAACGTCGCTGCGGGGGGACAGCGCCACGCACGTCAGGCCGCCGCGGACCTCGTCAAAGTGGCGGATGACCTCCCCGTCGTCGGTGCCATACCAGAGCAGCTGTGCCGTCCCCGTGCCGGTGCGCAAAGTCAGGATGTGCTTGCCGTCGTGGGAGAACAGGGCCACCCGTCCCTCGTAGCGGCGGATTTCCTTCTTCTCGATCAAGTCCCAGAGGCGCGCCAGGCCATCGAAGCCCGCGGACAGAGCGCGACCCCCGTCGGGCGAAATGGCCAGCGAGTGCAGGGCTCGTGCGATGCCGAACGGTTTCTCCTTTTCGCCGATCGCCAGGCTCCACAGGAAAAGTTGCTCCTGGCTCAGGCGGGCCAACAAGATCTGGGTTTCATCGGGAGAAACGGCGGCTGTGCCGCGGCAGAGAGGCTGATACTTGTTCAGTTCGAGTTGGGGCTTATTGACGTCCCAGACCATCACCTCTCCCACCCCGACCGACAGGATTTTCCGCCCTCCGTCGAGCGCGGCGACATGGCCGACGCCGCTCGTATGTCCCAGGAAGCGGCGCACCTTTCCCGGCGGCAGGTCGCGGACCGGGCTGGGCGGTTGTGGGAGGGGTTGCTTCTCGGGCTTGACGCCTTCCTGGTTGTTCGCCGGCTCGCCGGGGGCAGCCGGTTTGGCCTTGACGTGCTGGCCGCCGGAAGCGTCAGGTGGGCCGGGCTGACCGGACCAGTTCACGACCAGAAACACCAGGACCAACAGTCCGACCGCGGCGCCACCCGCGCCGGCCAGCCACCAGCGCCAGCGGCTCGGCTCAGCCCGGAGCGAGGCGGTAACCTGGGGGACGCCAACAGTGACACCCTCCGGCTTACGGAGGTCAACGGTCTCGGCCTGAGATGAGCGTGGCTCTGCGGCCGGAGCTGGCGCTGGCGGGACACCGGCGAAGGGGGCCAACGCCTGGATCACCTCCGCAAAAGTCTGGTAGCGCTGCGCCGGATCCTTCGCCATCATGGTTTGTAGCACCCCGACCAGGGGCGCGGGAACCTCGGACCGCAAGGTTGCCACTGGGGCCGGCTCGCTCTGCTTGTGTCCGTTCAGCTTCTCCAGGATGCTCGCGGTGGGGAACGGCACCGACCCGGTCAGCAGTTGGTAGAGGGTGCAGCCGAGGCTGTAGATGTCGGCGCGGGTATCGGCGCGGGAGGCGTCGTCGATTTGCTCCGGCGCGATGTAGTCGGGCGTCCCCATCACGACGCCTTGCTGCGTCAGGTCGCCGCGCGGCCCTTCGGACGAGGCGCGCAGCCGGGCCAGGCCCAGGTCGAGCACCTTGACCGCGCCGCCGATCGTTACCACGATGTTGCTCGGCTTCACGTCACGGTGAACGAGGCCATGCTCGGCGGCGTGCTGCAGGCCCAGGGCGGCCTGCTGGGCGTAGTGGCAGGCATCGGGGATCGGCAGCGGCCCGCGCTGCTTCACCAGTCGCCCCAGGTCGGCCCCGTCGAGGTACTCCATGACGAGGAACAGGATCCCGTTTTCTTCGTTGGCGTCGAAGGCGAGCACCACGTTCGGGTGGACGAGTTTGGCCGCGGCCTGGATTTCACGGCGGAAGCGCTCCAGGTTCGCCCGTCCGCCCAGGCGCTCCGAACGAATGACTTTCAGGGCGGCCAGGCGATCCATGAGGCGATGGCGGGCCTTGAACACCTCGCCCATGCCGCCGCCGCCCAGTCGATCCTGTAGCACGTACGGCCCGAGGACCAGTTCGCGGGCGCGCCCCTGCGCCAGCCGATTCGCCTGGAAAGGCGTCAGCCAGCCGCGCCGCACTAACTCGCGGGTCAACTCGCGTGGGTCGGGA
>DASPXY010000657.1:0-4031 GCA_035637055.1 Gemmataceae bacterium
CGGGACAGGCCGTAGCCCGACTCAGAGAGTCGGGCTACGATGCCTTACAGGTAGGCTATTTCCTCCCGTTCGCCTTAGCACCTTCCACTCTGCGAGCCCGCAGCGTCACTTCCACGGCGCTGTCAGCGCGGCAGGCTTGAACTGGTCCGGCCCAAATGTCGGCTTGGGGTCAATCTCCGTGAAGTAATACTCGCCCACAAGCTGCCCGTCGTTCCCTTGCTCGTCCTTCCCCAGCAGCACGGAGCCGACCTGTAACTGGGTCTCGACGTCCACGTAGAGAATGAGTTCGGTGACGTTGCCGTCCTCCGGCTTGGCGTAGCGCGTGCGGTGGAACTTGTGGCAGCGACGATCGCCGGCCTCACGGACCGTATGAATACCTTCGTATTCGACATGCAGGGCGTTCTCGGCGCGGGCCTTCTTCCAGTTCTTGAGGATCCGCTGCATGGCCTGCTTGATGCCGAACTCGGCGATGGTGTAACGCCCCGATTGCCTGGCATCGTCACCGTCCACGGCTTTGCTGACGACGCCGAAAATTCTGGGATTGGCCAGGGCGAGCAAGTTGTCGTTGTTTTCGCCCTTGACGTAGAGGACGCGCAGAGCCTTGCGCTCGGTCTTCTGCAGCCACTCGAAAAATACGCTGTGCGGTTCGTCCTTGAAATGAACCTTGATCACCTCGGGGGGATACAGGTCGCCGCCGATGAACTCGCGTTTACGCAGAATCAGCGTGTAGCCCTTGCCCTTGACTTCACGGTCGTAGCGCTCCAGGCACTGCTCAAGGAAGGCAATCGGGTCGCCAATGGAGTTGGCGGTGTTTGGGTTGGCTGGGGCGCGTTGCGGTTCCTGGGAAGCCAGACGCGGATAGTCCGGCGCAAGCAGCAGACACAAAGGTAAGCACAGGAGAAAGCGGGCCATGGCTCATCCTTCAGTTTCCGGCCTGGGCGACTCCAATGGCTTGTCGGCAGGTAAACTCCGGTCATTTTACCTAGCTTCCCACCGAGGTCAACCATTGGCAAGTGTTCGGCCAGGGCAGGAACGCCTACCATATCCATCGGGAGGAGGACCCGAGGCATGAATAACCTTTTGTTGGAAAACGTGCAGTATCAGGTCCAGGAGACACGTCGCGGCGTCTGGCGGCGCTTTCTTTACCCGAATGGCCAACTTTTCGAGGAGTTCACGTCGCACCGGCGGGTGTTCGGGCTGCCGCTGCTGCACTTCACGCGCGGCATCTGCCCGGAGACGGGTAAGCGGCGCACGGCGAAGGGGGTGATCGCGATCGGCCGATTCGCCGTGGGCGTCCTTGCCCTGGGGCAGGTCTCGGCGGGCGTTTTCGCCGTCGGGCAACTCGCCCTGGGGCTGCTGCTGGGGTTGGGGCAGGCGTCGCTCGGCCTGGTCGCGGTGGGGCAATTGGCGGTTGGCACGGTGCTCGGCCTGGGTCAGTTCGCGGTGGGGTACGTGAGCATCGGGCAGATGGCCCTGGGCGAATACGTGCTCGGGCAAATCGGCGTTGGCACCCACGTCTGGGACACGCGCGGCCAATCGCCGGTAGCGCGGCAGTTCTTCGAGTCGCTGCTGCCCTAAAGAAGTCCCCAACAAAGGGGAAGAGCTGAACGAGCGGCGGGGTTTATCCCCGCCGGCCAGACGGCGGGGATAAACCCCGCCGCTCGTTTTGTGTGAGTGCCTCGAAGGCCGTGTTGCTCCAAACCACCAGGGGCTTACGCCCCCCGCTCGCCAAAGAGAGAGTGTCTGTTACTGTTTCGCGGGGGGGAGGGGCAGCGGCACGGGGCGCGGGCCGATCCGCGGTGGCGGCGGCAAGCGCGTCTCGAACGTCGTCGGCGCCAGGCTCTGCGTCCGTACCAGTTTGCCTTCCTTCGACACCTCGTAGGCCATGCCGAACTCGACGCCGAAGGTAACGCCGGTCTTGAACTTCTGCGGGAACGGCGGCCTGATCTTGGCGGGACCGCCCGGCGGCAACCGCCGGGGATCCGCTTGCGGCCCGGCGCCGCCATCGACGAAGGTGTACTGCCCATCGCTGATCTTCGTGAGGAAGTGGGCACGCAAGCGCTGCGTCTCGGGCAACCAGGTCAAAAACATGAGTTCCGAGGTCTCGCGCGGCCCGGTCGCCTTGCCGTCCTTGATGGCCTTCTGCCGCGCTTCGCTCAGGGCCGCCTCGGTGACCTGACTTTGCGTCTTGACGTACTCGGCGTAACGAACCTTGAGCTGCTTGACCACCTCGGCTGTCCGCAAGGGGTACGCGGGGCTGCCATCGAGAACCTTCATGCGCGTGGCCACGAAACTGTCATTTTTCGGGCTACCCAGGCCGCTGTTCACCTCGACCTCGACCAGCGCGTAGTGAGCCGTCACGCCCCAGGGGGTGACGTTGTGCGGCCGGGCGATGTCCAGTGAGGGGAAGACCTGCACTTGCCCCTCCTTCTCGCCGACCGGCACGCGCAGGTTGGTGATCTGCGCTTGCCCCATCACCGGCACGTAGACCCAGCGATAACTGTTGCCGTTGTGGGCGAAGCAGAGTTGATCGGCCGGTCCCGAGCGGCCCTCGGTGCTCAGCACGGGTTGGCCATCATAAAGAAGGATGCCGACGACCGTGCCCTTGAGGGGTTCCTGTTTGCGGTTGGGAATGAAGCCGGCCCGATCCTTGAGGGGTTCGTCAGCGGGTGGGTCGGCGAGGCCGTTGGCGGCCAGAAGGGTGCAGACCGCCGCGGCCAGCAGGCTCAGCGTTGTCGCGCGAATGGTGAAAACCATGGTTGGCTCCCGGTCATCGAGAAGGAGGGTCAGGATGAGGTCAGCTTATGCCGGGGCGCGCACAGGGGCCAGGGGCAAATAATTGTATTGGCGGTCCGTCATGTCGTTCTTACCCGTGGATCGCCGAATACCGCCAGGTAACGCGACCACACCTGCTCCTCGACGATCCGCTCGTAGCGCTCGGCAAACGCCTCGCCCCGCGAACACCAGCCCTTGGGGTTGGTGATTCGGTCGTGATGGTGTCCAAGCTCATGAACGAGGACACGCATCAGCAGGAAGCACCGCGCCGTCGCGGGCGTGAGCCAGCAGCGGACTTGGGTCTTCTCTTCGGGGAAGAACTCATACGGGACACGCAGCCGGTCGAGGAACGCCCCGTCGCGGGCAAAGAAATCGCGATGGAACACCAGTTCCAGGTTGCTCGGCAGCGCGCAGACGGCAACCTTGCCAGGGCGAAACCATCCCTGGATCGTGTTGCTCCCGGCCACGAGCAAGATCTGGTTGAGGCTCGTTTTGAGGCTGTCCCAATCGGGAAGGAGATGAACGAAGGTGTAGACGTCAGCGCAGCGGAGCACGTGACGATAGCCGCGGCCAGGTCGCAGCCGGGCGATGCTCACCTGGGGCTGACCGTAATTGTCGGGCGTCGGTCGCCAGTTGTTCTTGCGCTGCACGCGACCGTCACGGACTTTCGGAGCCGTTTTGCGTCGTTGCCAGCTCATCCGCCGCTCCTCGGAAGGTGGGAGCCCGAAGCGCCAGCGCGGGTTTGCCTTCTGCCGGTCCCGCGCTGGCGCTTCGGGCTCCGATCGGGAGGGGGACACTGCCGCAAGAATGAAGGTTCGCCCGCCTGGGCCATCCATCCAGCGAATTCCTGCCCTTCCGCCTTGCATGGTTGTCCCCTACAACCGATAATCGCGGAAGATCAATTACGAGCCCCCCGACCGACCTCGGCCGGGAGCGAACCGTTTCCATCGCCGGAGGGGCCCACATGAAATCCGCCATTTGGGTGCTCGCCCTGCCGTTGTCGCTGCTTGCTGTGGGCGAACTGCGGGCCCAACCGCTCCCGTACCCTGCGCCCGGCGCTTACGTCTACGGAGGCGGCTACGGCGGTTCCGGCGGGGGCATTGGCTTTGTCTACTCGCGCCGGCACCTGTCCATTGCCGGCTTTCTCGGCGGCTTTGGAGCGAGCCGGTACAGCGCCGGCGGAGTCTACCTCGACGCTCCTTACCTGCAACCTCCTGCTCCCCCGACCATCATCCTGAACAACCAGATAACGCTCG
>DASPXY010000658.1:0-3030 GCA_035637055.1 Gemmataceae bacterium
CGGCCACCTGGGCCGTCGCGCAGCGCGAACGCGGGCCCCTCGCGGCCACCGATTTGGCCACGGTGGCCGCGAGGTCTGATGATGCAACTTACTGCTGGGGCAGCTTTTGTGTCGTCTCAGGAGTTCGCGGCCAACTGGCCAACCGTCGCTCGGGGAGTTGGCCGCCTGCCCCACCGAGAGCGGCTCACGGGAGAGTAGCTCCCTCGCTCCGCGAGCGAACTCCCCTGGGCGCCACCCGACTGGGAACCGCTCGAGCACGCGGCGAACCCGCGGGCGCGACCTGCTGTCCTGGAATCAACGGAAGGGGTGCGTTACAATCCCCTCACTCATCACTATCCCGACCACTGTATGCTTGCTGAGGATCGGATGAAGGAACCGCGCGGCGACCGCCCCCCAAACGACGAGGATCTGCCCCGCACTCCGGCAACCCTACCCGCTCTGCTCCGCCGCAGCCGGGACCATCTCGCCCGGCATGAGCCGGACCAAGCGCTGGCCGCTTTCGACGCCGCTCTGCGCCTCGCCCCCGCCGACGCGGATGCCCTTGCCGGCCGGGCCACGGCCCTGTTCCACCTGGATCAGCACGGGCGGTGGCGGGGCAGACCACCTTCCTGATTGCCGCCGAGCAGGTGGGCCTGCTCGGCGCAGCGGCCCATGCGGCCGCAGAGGCGTCAAGGCGGAGACGAAGTTCCAGGGACCGGAGTTCTCACCGCTTGATTCCCGGTAGCCGGAGGTGAGGGCCTCGCGGTCGCTCGTGCCCTCGCCGGTCGGTGACTCAGCCCGCAAGCGCTTCTCCGGGAAAAGTCGCCCTTTGGCGAGCGGCGCGGCGTCAGCCCGCCGGTGCAGCCTTACCGGCGGGCTGACGCCGCGCCGCTCACTAGGGCAAGGGAGGAAGCATCCATGTCCCACCAACCCCTTCTGATCGCTCTGGCCCTCCCCACCCTCGCCTGGGCCACCGCTGTAGCCCAGGTTCCCTCTGCCGCCGCGCGCACGCAGGTGCGGTTCGCCGGCCCTGCGGGGATGCAGGTGCGCTGGCTCGTTCGGGGGCCGGACGGCCAGGTGGGCTACTCGGAGCCACCGCTGGAGGCCCCCGCGCGGTACAATTTCCGCCAGGGCGCGACCTACCCGCTGAAGTTGAGCGGCATCCCTGGCTTCCCCGGACTGGAACTCTACCCGACCCTGGAAGTGCCACTCGTCGGTCCCGCCGCCCAGCAGTTCCTGGCACACAGCGCCGTCCAGCTGGCATTGACCGATGAGGACTTCCGCCGGGCCACGGCCGGGGAGTTGGTCGTCAAGACGGTCCACCTTCCCGGTGCCGGGGGCGTGGTTGCTCCGTTGCTCGTCCTCCGCCTGGGCAACCGGGATCTGGAAGTGCCGGGGACTCCCGGGAAGGATTAGGCCCGGCACCGCCTCGCCGGCGTGGACTTCCATCCTGCCAGCGCCGTGTAGACTGAGGATAGAGGCCGCTGGACGGCCCCACCTGTCCGGCCGGAGGACTGTCGCATGTTGACCATCTACGTGGACGCCGACGCCTGCCCGGTCAAGGGCGAGGTGTACAAGGTCGCCCGCCGCTACGCCCTGCGCGTCGCCGTCGTGGCCAACGCCCCGCTCAAGGTGCCAACGGATGATCGAGTGGAACTGGTGGTGCGGCCGGGCTTCGGAGCGGCGGACGACTGGATCGCCGAGCAAGCCGGGCCGGGCGACATTGTCATCACGGCGGACATCCCGCTGGCCGCCCGCTGCCTGGAGAAGGGGGCCCGCGTCCTCGACCCGAAGGGCAAGCCGTTCACGGACAACGGCATCGGCTCGGCCCTGGCGCTGCGTGAGTTGATGGACGAACTCCGCCAGGGCGGGACCGTGACCGGCGGACCGGCCGCCATGACGCCGAAGGACCGCTCCCGTTTCCTCGCGAAGCTCGACGAGGCGGCGGGCGCTGTTCGCCGCGCCCACCCCAAAGGCGAGTGACATCATCGGACCGCAAGGATAGTGCGTGGAGGATCCAGCGAACTGTTGATCGGGCTGGTGACAGCCATCCCCGCCCGATCCAGGTAAGGGAGAACGCGATAGATCCTCTGGCCTGACTTGCAAGAGGCGTGTTTCACCATCTGGCGGGGCAAGTGCGCCCGCCTGCGGAGGACCGAGGAGGTGGTCACAGAACTGGCGGGGAGGTCGAGAGCGGGGGCCGAGCCGTCGGGAGGGAGGTGAGCCCAGGCTCGCGGAGGAAGTTGCGCTGCTGCAGGCGATCGCCGAGGAGCACGACGATGCTCGACCGCGGGGCACGCGCGGCCAGCGCGACGAGGTCGAGGGACGGCCATCCCTCCTCTGGCCTGCGTTGGTCCGGCGGGTTACTTTGAGAGCGAGTGGACAAAACCCCGAGTAGTCGAACGAGCCGGAAGCATCAGCGATGGTTTCGCCGACACTTCCGTCGCTGACGCTTCCGGCTCGTCGGGGTTTGGTCCGGTTGTTCCAGGTAGATTCGGCCTCTCACAGCCTTCGGCAACGACTCAGGAGGGAACATGGTGCCACTCCGCCACACTTGCCTGCTGTCTGCCATCACTCTTTCCGTGGCCCTCACCCCAGCCGCCCCTGGCAACGGGCGCGAGCTTCCCACGGCCAGACAACCAGCTGGGATGGACCGGGACGGCGACGCGCTGCCGGCCGGTGCTCTCGCCCGACTGGGGACGGCTCGGCTTCGGCACGGCCACAATGTGCAGGCGGTGGCCTTCTCCCCGGATGGGAAGACGCTCGCGTCGGCTGGCTGGGATCACGCCGTCCGCCTGTGGGACGCCGCCACCGGCAAGGAACTCCGCACCCTCAGCGAGCCGGCCGAAGGGACGAACCCGTACGCCGTCTCTCGCTGGCTCGCCTGCGTTGCCTTCTCCCCCGACGGCAAGTTCGTGGCGGCCGGCGAGTATGCCCGCAACTGGCCCTCTCATACCATTCACGTCTGGGAGGCAACTACCGGCAAGCGGCTGTTCCGGCTGGAGGAACACGATACCGGGGTAACGGCCGTCGCCTTCGCGCCCGACGGCA
>DASPXY010000659.1:0-2245 GCA_035637055.1 Gemmataceae bacterium
AGGTGCTGACCGAGAAGCACCTGGAGCCCGGCGACATCGAGAAGGTCGTGCTCGTGGGTGGCCCGACGCTGACGCCTTATCTGCGGCAGCGACTCGCCGACCGGGCCGAGGGGCTGGGCATTCCGCTGGAATTCGGCGTCGATCCAATGACGATTGTGGCGCGCGGGGCGGCCCTGTTCGCGGCGACGCAGCGCCTGGAACAGACCGCCCCGGTGGAGGCGGGCCAGTTCGCTCTGCAGCTGGAATATCAGCCGGTGGGCGCCGATCCCGAACCGCTCGTGGGTGGGAAGGTGTTGCCGCCCGCCGGTCAGGATCTAACGGGCTTCACCATCGAATTCTTCGACGCGGACATGCGGCCGCCGTGGCGCAGTGGTCAGATCCGGCTGGGCGCCGACGGCTACTTCGAGGCGACACTGCTGGCGGAGAAGGGCCGTCTGAACACGTTCCTGATCGAGCTGCACGACCAGGCTGGCAGGAAGTGCGTGACCGTGCCGGATCGGTTGACGTACACGCTAGGCGCCGCGCTGACGGAGCCGCCCCTGATTCACTCGCTCGGCGTGGCCCTGGCCAACAACGAGATGCAGGTGATCATCCCCAAGGGCACGGCTCTGCCGGCGCGCAAACGCGTCGTGCATCAAACGGCGTCGGTCATTCGCAAGGGGCAGAGTGGCGACCGCATTCGTATCCCGGTCATTGAGGGCGAAAATGTTCGCCGGGCGGATCGCAACCGGCTGATCGGCGCCCTGGAAATCCGCTCGGAGGATCTCCAGCGCGACGTGCCGGCGCTGAGCGACATCGAGATTACCATCGAGATCGACTCGTCGCGGCTGCTGCGCGCGTGGGCCTACATTCCTGTGCTGGACGAGGAATACGGACAGGTGTTGAAGTTCCACCAGGGCGAGCCGCAGCTGGAGGTGCTGCGGCAGGAGGTCGAGCAAGAGAAACGGCGCCTGGGCAAGGCCCGGCGGAAGGCCGATGAACTCGGGGACCAGCGAGCCACTCGGGTGCTCGGGCGGATCGACCACGAGGAGATTTTGCAAGACTTGCTGGTGAGCCTCGATGCCGCCGCGAACGACGCTGACGCTGCGGACAAGTGTCAGAATCGCCTGCTGGATTTGAAATCGGCCATCGACGAGGTGGAATATGCGCTCGAATGGCCAGCCCTGCAGGTGGACGCCCGCGCCCGCATGGCGGAGTTACGCGATCTGGTAGATCGGGAAGGGACGAGCCGTGACAAGCAACGGGCGGAAGTCCTCGAGCGCGAGGTGCAGCAAGCGATTCAGGCGGAGGACGCGGACCTCCTGTGGCGGCAGATCAAGGAAGTGCAGGCGCTCACGACAGAACTGTACTGGCGACAACCGGAATTTCTGTACCGGCTGCTCCTCCACCTGGAAACCTGGCGCTCGGACATGCGCGACCAGGCACTGGCCGCGCGGCTGCTGCAGCTGGGCACCAAGGCCGCAGAAGAGCGCGATCTTTCGGGGTTGCGTTCGGCACTGCACCAGTTAATCGGCCTGTTGCCACCGGAGAGGCGGGGCCACCTGACCGGCTACGGGGGAACGACCCTGCTGTGACCTTTCCTCTCTGGTTCCAATGCCTTGCGTCTGTCAGCAAGGTGGTTCGTAGTTCCGCCTTTAGGCGGCGAGACGTCTCGCCGCCTAAAGGCGGAACTACGAACAAAACGTCGCTGGCACTTCCCTTCTCGGAGCAGCGCCGAAAAACGGAAAAAATGGCGCGAGATTTTCTTGACACAATGGTAACTTAATCGTCCAATAAGAGAGTGATGTGGATTGTGCGCGCTGTCGGATGCCGCGCGTCTCGGGGGAGACGTGGGTGTCTGCCATCTGCATCCTGATTACGTTGGTGCATCAGACAGCGACGGCGGCCGGGGGCCGCCGAATTGGGGAAGGAGACCTGTTCCCTAGCGTTGAGGAGGCGTCATGAAAGTTTCTTCGTCCGTGCTGAAGCTGGGCTGCGGGGGCGTGTTGTCCCTCGGACTGTTCCTGGCTTCTCATCAGGTCGCCCCTGGCCAAGTACGGATCAACCTGCGAGCGAACCCCAAAGGGACGACCCTCGCGCCGCCACCGGCACAGTTGAGACCGTTCAACGTGGTGGGCAGCAGCCAGACCGGCACCAATGGCGGTATCACTGGCGGCGCCATCGGCGGCGGCCAGAATGGCGGCGGCTACAACCAAGGCGGCTACAACCAAGGCGGCTACAACCAAGGCGGCTACAACCAGGGCGG
>DASPXY010000660.1:0-5441 GCA_035637055.1 Gemmataceae bacterium
CGGGGATGGCGCTGGCGTCGAACTTGAGGATGCTGGGCGGCAGCATGCCCGGCGGCATGAACTGCATTTCGCCGTTGACGAACGAAATGACCTGGCTGGTGGCCACGTCGGGATCGACCTGCGGGCGGAAAAAGACCTTGATGATGCCGATGCCCAGCAGCGAGCGCGACTCGATATGGTCGAGGTGATCGCAGCGGGTCAGGGCACGTTCGAGGACGGCGGTGACGCTGCGCTCCATGTCCGGCGCGGGCATGCCGCGGTAGGAGGCGAAGACGACGACGACCGGCATTTTGATCTGTGGCAGGATGTCGGTCGGCGTACGCCAGTAGCTGACGAGGCCGAGGACGGCAACGAGGAGCATGCCGACATAGACGCTGTAGGGATTGCGCAGGGCGGCGTTGACGAGCCACATGGGGGATCACTCCTTGACAAAACCCAGGGCGGGGAGCGGATCCGGGATGAACTTCCCGCCAGCTTACCAGGTTCTCGGCAAGCATGCTGCGCCGCTTCGATGCGGGCGCCCTCGTGATGTTGGCGAACGGGCGGCGGGAGCCCAATGCCGTGGACTTAGAACTGGCGGACAAAACGCGCGTGCGGCGAGCGGCGCGGCGTCAGCCCGCCGGTGGTAGCGAGTTACCGGCGGGCTGACGCCGCGCCGCTCGCCTTCTGTCCGCGAGCTCTTAAGGGGGCAGCAAGGCATGCGGTCCCTTGCTCGAACAGGAGGTAGCACCCAACGCTGTGCCAGGCTCGGAGCCGCCTGCCCTGGTCGATTCTAGCACCGCGCTGCCGCACCGTCAGTTCCTCGCCGCCCGCAGGAGGTGTCCGGGCTGTTGCTGAGCGCCGACGCGGTGCGGCGGTTGCTGCTGGCGGTGTCGTTCACGCGGAGTGTGCGTGGCAAGAAGGGTTGGCAGAGTTGGGACAGCAGCGGTTGGGACGGCGGCGAAAAACCCCTCCCCCGGCCCCTCCCCGCCACGGAGAGGGGAGAGTTTTCTGTCTTGCCCCCCTCGCCGCTGCGGGGAGGGGCCGGGGGAGGGGTTTTGCAACGGGCTGGTAGGTCCACGGCATTGGGCTCACGCCCGCCGTTCGCCGGTGGCTCTCAGACCTGGACTGGCTCGGGCAGATCATCGAGCGGGAGTGGAACGACGTCATCGCCGACGACACGGGCACGCCAATTCTGCTGGCAGTGCGGGCACTCGAACACGGCGATGGGGGTGGTCGGGACGGACCCGCGCCAGGAATCCGTATCGCGGGAGGGGAGCAAACTCCCGAACCAGCCGCAGTTGAAGTGGGGGCATTTCACCAAATAGCTGGTCAGCATTGTTGGACCTCCGTGAGGTGAAAAGGAGAGACGAAAGATCAAGTAAACTCTAACAGGGTCTACGCAGGGTCGCAAGGAAAATTTCGGAAAATTTCCCGGCGCAATCGTTACCCGGTTCGGAGGTCAGCGCGGGAGCGAAAGGCGAGCGGCGCGGCGTCAGCCGGTAGCGAAAACACATCCCTACCGGCGGGCTGACGCCGCGCCGCTCGCCCTCCGTGCGCGTTTTCTCCGCTCGCTCTCCGTCAGTTCGGCTCCGAGGAAATGCGGACCTGGTAGGAACCGTCGGCCCGGACGTTGTTGGCGTGCTCGATGGTCACGATACGCAGGTACAGTTTGCCCTCGCGCGGGGCCGGGGCGTCGTACTTGCTGCCGACCACGAACGTCGGCCCATCGGTGCCGATCCGTCCGAGCAGTTGGCCCGGCATGAAGCCCTCGCCGGAGGTCAGCCGCTGGGTGCCGGCGGGGGTAATGTTACGAGTGGCGGTGTTGCCGATCTGGTTCAAGGGATCGAGGTTGATCTCCCCGGTGGCGACGATCTGCAGCCGCGTCCCCATGCTCACCTCAAATTCGGTCTCCATCCAGGTCGCCTTGTTCCCGTACTTGGACGCCGCCACCGCCACCATGATGTCGCCGCCCGGCAGCAGCGAACGCAGCTCGCGTAGTTGCACCACCGGGATCTTGACCTCGCCGAAGAGATCGCAGCGGACGCGCAGGACCGCCCCGGTAATCTGGCCGGCGACGGCGCAATCGCTCGTGCGGACGACGTCGGTGCGGCGCGTCGCGAGGCGATCGGCCGGGACGCGCGACTTGATGTCCTTGAGGATGATTTCGACCCGCTTGGCCATCTCCAGGTCGGCGTTTTTGCTGTTCTCGACCACGGCGGGATAGGCGAGCCGGCCCATGCTGATCAGGGTCTTGGTGGCCGCCTCGCGTGTCTGGAACTTGTCACTGTTCAGGTCGCGCAGCGCCTTCTCCAGTTTTTTTGTGTCCTCGTCGGAGAGCCGAAAACCGAAGTCGATGCGGCGCACTTCGTTCGCCGGGATGGCAATTTTACCGAGCTTCGTTTCCATCTCCAGGGCGTCGAGGAGGACCGCCGGTTGGACGACGGAGCCGTTGTGGAAGCGCAGGACCACGTTGGGGGTACTCGGCGTGGGGCCCGACTGCGCGTGGCCGGGGCAGACCGCCACGGTCAGGGCCAGCAGGGGCAGCCAGGCCAGTCGAGGGGGAGCGTACCTCATCGGGAAACCTCCTTGGCAGTGCCAGGCCATTGCGGCCGATTGCAAGACAGCCATTGTCGATATTTCAGAGCGCCATCATCCAGAGGCGCCCTTGAGATGGTTTCACTTGCTCCGAACCGCTTCAAACTATCAGCGCAACCCGCGCAGGGGAAGGAGAAACTCTCGCGGTCCCGCTGGCGGGTGTTGGGGATGCGAACCCCTCCCCCCAACCCCCTCCCCTGCGAGGAGAGGGGGAGAAGAAGAGACGTGTCTGTCGTGCTCCCCCTCTCCGTTGCGGGGAGGGGGTTGGGGGGAGGGGTTCTCCCACCGCTGGTTCCGCTGGCACGGTGGCCCGGATACAATGCAGAGGTCAGCGAGCGTTCTCTTTCCCCGAGGTGGATCATGATGTTCCTCGCCGGCGCCGGGCCTGCGATTGTGTTCTTCTTCCTCATGGCGGCCCTGGCAGTTCTTGGCATCCCCATACTCGCCTATGCCGCGCATTGTTTCCTCACCGTCGTCGAGTTCACCGCGGCCGGTCAGGACGAGATCCGCTGGCCCGACGAACCGCTGACCGACTGGCTCTGGAAACCGCTCTATCTCCTCTGGCTGCTGGCGTTCTGGCTGATCCCGGCGTGGCTGGTCGTCGCTGTCGTCCTCACGCGCGGCCTGGGTCTGCCGCTCGGCGGCTTCTACGGGGCGCTGCTCGCGGCCGCCTGGCTGCTGTTTCCGCTCGGCCTGTTTTCCTCGCTGAGCGCCAACCATCGCATGGTCGTCTTCCGTCCCGCGATTCTGCGTGCCCTCGTGCGGCAGCCGCTTGCGGTCGGTGTTGTCTATCTCGCCTCGGGCGTTCTGGTGGTCGGCTGGGGAGCCTTGTTCTACTACGCGATGGTCGCGCCGTCCTGGTGGTGGCTGCCGGTCGCGTCGACAACAGGAGCGGTGGTTCTGCTGCTGTATGCGCGGCTGCTGGGGCGGCTCGCCTGGGTGATGACTCATGGCGCTTCGGGGCAATCTGGCAAGAGCGGCAAGCGGCGCAAGCGGCGAGCGGCGCGTATCCGCAAGGATTTGCCGCTGCCCACGGCATCACCGCCGGAGGCGGCGCCTGTGGCAAGTCCTCTGCCGGTCGCCGGCGTCGCCTCCGAAGAAGACGATGAATGGGCTCCTCCCCAACCCTACGTCGTCCAGGAGGCTCAACAGCCCGTCACGGTTCGGGCCGACCCGGCGGCGCAGTCCCGTGAAGACGACCCGGAGCCCGAGGATGCGAGCGAGGAAGAACTGCCACCGCGGCGCGGCTACAGCGCTGCGGTGCCGGAGCCGCCATCTGCGGACGCACGGCCTTCGCGACCGATCTCCCTCTCACAATGGGCGGAGAAGCAACCGCTGGATGAAGAGCCGCCACCGCCGGCGTCGCCCTTGTGGGGCGGGGTCTACACGTTCCCGTTCTATCCCTCATCGGTCAAGGCGTGGATTTGCCTCTCGCTGGCGGGGCTCGTGGTGTTGTTGATCCTGCGCGGGATGCTGGCGTGGTGGGTATTCGGGGACTGAGCGATTGATCCGTCTTGCAATGATCGCGGGATTGACCGACAATCCCTCGGCTCGCCCGGCATGGAGGCCGCAGTGCTCTCGCACAACCGCCTGTCCGCGTTTGCCCGCTTTGTGCGCCGGCTGCTGGTCGGCTTCCTCTTCTGCTACGTCGCCGTCGCGCTCAGCCTGGGCGGCGCTCCGGCTGCACGGCCGGTGTTTCACGGCCTCGCGGTTCTCTGGATTCTCGTCCTGTGCGTGGGCTCCGGGCTCCGCGCACGGCGGCACACTCCACCGAATCGAGGTATCCGGACATTGGAGATCGTGTTTGCCAACGTCGCGCTGACCGTCGTGCTGGCGGAAGTGGCCCTGCAGGCGTTCGCCGCCTGCACGGGACGTTCCCTGCTGTTCGGCAACACCCTCGACGATCACCGCCTCGTGCCCGGTCGCGACTACGGCGACGGCCTGCGCGGCAACAGTCGCGGTTACCCTGGCCCCGATATCGCGCCGGTCAAGCCGCCCGGTGTCTATCGCATCGCGGCGCTGGGGGACTCCTTCGCGGTCGGCCCCGCGGTGCCGTTCGCCGAGAACTACCTGACGCTCCTGCAGACCGCTTTGCCCGGCGTCGAGGTGTGCAACTTCGGCGTCTCCGGCGCTGGGCCGCACGAGTACCTTGCCGTCCTGCAGCGCGACGTCTGGGGCATTCAGCCGGATCTGGTGCTCGTGTCGATTTTCGTCGGCAACGACATCACCGAGACGCTGCCGACGCCGCGCGGCCTCGACCCGCGCCGACATGCGCTCTATGTGCTGGGCGAGCGCGCCTGGCGGTTGCTGCGCGAGGGGCAACGCCGTCCGTCCGTGCCGCCCGCTGCCGCACCCCAGCGACTCGGGGCACCGGCGCTATCCGTGGAGACGTTCCGCGAGATCGAGGCGCGGCGGTTGGCAGTGTGTCTGACGCAGGCGCCGCCTGGCCTGGAAAAGAAATGGCAGCAGGCCCTTGGGTATCTCAATGAGATCGTGCGCGCGTGCTCCGCGCGGCGCGTGAAGGTCGCTTTTGTCCTCATTCCGGATGAATTTCAGGTCAATGGCGACGTTCTCGCCGATGCCGTTGGCGACGCGCAAGTGAGTCGTAGCGACATCGATCTGGAGCGGCCGCAGCGCAGGCTCCGGGCGTTCTGTGCCGAGCGCGGTGTGCCGTGTCTCGACCTGCTCGATACGCTCCGGGGTGTCCCAGACACGTACGCACCGCACGACACGCACTGGAACGTCCGCGGCAACCGCCTGGCGGCGGCGCGGCTGGCCGAGTGGCTGCGCGGGCAGGTCGCGCGCTGATTGCATAGACTCTCCTCAGAGGCACGAACAAAACCCCTCCCCCCGACCCCCTCCCC
>DASPXY010000661.1:0-2948 GCA_035637055.1 Gemmataceae bacterium
GTATCTGACTCGATGGATTCGGAGGGGGCTATGCCGAGGGTTCCTCCTCGTGGCTGCGGTCGCCATCCTGCTGTGGGCCATGTCAGCCGATGGCGGAGACAGCGAGGGCGACAAAGCGCCGGCACCTGACCCGCTGCTCGAACTGAATCGCGACTTCCGCGCTGCCTACGCCCACGCTCGCCAGGAACTGCTCGCGAAGACCGGCCCGGTTATCATCGTCCTCGGCGACGACCTCGCCCTCCTCCGCGGCGGCAAGCGCACTCAGGTCCGCGCCGTACCCGAGAGCTACCACACCTTCAAGGCTGTGGCCCATGTCCCGCTGGGGATCTACGTGTTGCTCGCCACGCCCGGCGACGGCCCCATCGCAGAGGAACGTCTGGCAGCGTTCCGCGGTTACCTCCAACGACTCGACGCGGCGATCAAGAGCGTCGAGGGGCGCGGACTGCCCGAGGCTGTCCTTGCACGACAGTTGAAGATCCTGCTCCCGTCGCGGCAATTCCTCGCTCGTGTCGTGGAAGACCGGCGCATCAAGGCGACCGATTTACTCGATTTCGCGCGGACTCAGGCGCCGTTGGTGCTGGCCAACGCGGCGGCTGCCGCCCGCGCTCAGATCGACGGCGTCCACAAGCGCGTGCAGGCCTGGCGCGCAGAGATGACCGCAGCAGAATGGAAGGCGCTGCGTGTGCTGGTGATGGGGCCGCCCCTGCCGCGCAAGGCCAACGTGATGACGCAATACTTCGCCCGTCTCCTCGGCGAGAAGGGCGAGGGCGAGCGCATCCTGTACACCGAATCCGTCTTCGAGGAAGCGCGGGCGCTCACGGTACTGGGCACGCAACTGCTCGACACGCAAATCGGCTCTGCCTTCTTCGGCGACGATCAGCGCATGCACCGCGACCTGCTCGGCGACTCTGCGGAGGTCTATTTGAAGGAGATCAAGTTGACGCCGTAGCATCGTGGTCGCCCAGCGCTCGCCGCGCCTCGCGCCGTACCTTCCGTGCGAGCGTCAATGCCTTGGCGAACCGCTTTTCCTCGAACAGCCTTCGGGCGGCGGCGAGTTCGGCTTGCAGGGCAGCGAGGGCGTTGGCGATATGGTCGCTCAAGCAGTCGAGCCCGGCGGCGGCGAGGTGGAGTGCCCGTTCCGCCTGTGGGCGGGCCCGGAGCCGTTTCGCAGCCATCCTGGCGAGAGCCGCGCGCACGGCGCGCAACGCGTTGCGCGCGGCTCGCTCATTTTCCTCCCAGGTCTTCCGCGGACCGGAGCTAAAAGGTGGTCGGGCGATGAGCGGCTCGACAGCGCCGGCGAGACGCTCCGTAAACCCCTTCGTCTCCTGTTCGGTGAGGAGCGAGGCCAGGGCAACGAGTTGGGCCGTCAACCGCTCCTTGGTGGCGAGGAGTTTCAGCGTCTGGGGGCGGCCGGAGCCCGCTTGCTGGCCTTTCGTGAGGTCAGGTAGGCAGGGGTTTGGAAGTCCCTCAAGGGGATGCGCGGGTGAGTTGTGCATCGTCGAACAATCCTCCTTCGCCTGGGCGTGGCCTTCTTGACCGCGATGGTGGCTGCGTACTCTGGGCGCAGGGCCTCTCCCGGCGCTGCGAAGCGAGAGGGGTCGGAAGCAAAGGGATGGATCGCGACGTTGCGATACTTCAATTCGGCCACGGCGTCAGAGCCGTGGAGACTCGCACCCGATTGCCCGATTCCTCTCGCCCCACGGCGCCAAGGGAGCGACAGGCCCGCTCCTGGCGGCGCTGCCAGAGCGTGGACGGAGCCCTCAATGGGCGTCCGGAGATATATTCGTCGGAGTGTGACAGCTCAGGGGGTGAGGCTGACTTCATTCGCTGCCGGCCTGTCAGTCTGCCAGTTCGCCGAGTTCTTCCTTCAGACGATGCAGCACGCGCGACTTGGCTTTGCGAACCGCCGCGGGACTCATGTTCAGTTCGGCGGCGATGGCCGGCGCCGGCTGGCCGTCCACCGCCGTCCGCCAAAACGCTTGCCAGGTCTGGGCCGCGAACTCGCCCCGAAGCAGTTCGAGCGCCCGATGGCACACGCCGCGCACCGCCTCCACGTCGGCCTCCTCCGGCGCTTCGGGCGCAGACAGTTCGTGCAGCTGTTCGTACGCTTCCGAACCGCCCGGGGCGCGCGGCTGGCGCTGCTGCCGTCGGAAGAAGTCCGCCAACTTGTTGCGTGCGATGCCGCCCAGCCAGCTGCGGAAGGTGCGCACGACGCCATTCTGCTCGCGCTCAAACGTGTTGATCCCCGCCGCGACCGCCTGAAAGACCTCCTGCACGGTATCGTCGGCGTCAGCGCCGCGTACCTGCCAGCGACGACAAATATGATAAACAAGAGGGGAATAGATGTAGACGAGATTATCCCAGGCGCGTTGATCGTGGCCCTTGACCCGTTCCAGAAGCTGTAGCGGGTCGGGTGGGTCGGGAGGGGCGTCACACGGTCGGGATCCTCGGACATGATACTGGCTCGTTTCGCTTATTCCTGCCGCGCCCCTATCACTATACCATAAGAGGGGTAAGGTTGTCCCTGCGGAAATGTCTCAGGCGTCCGGGCTTTTCGGGGTAGGTGGTTCCTCTGCCAGCGCAACAGGAGACGCATCATGCCGACGGTTCGTGATTTCGGGGCGCGCGGCGACGGCAGGACGGACGACACCGCGGCGCTGTCTCATGCGGTGCAGCACTGCGGCGGCGAGTTGATCTTTCCGCGTGGCGAGTACGTCCTGTCGCAGCCGCTGTACGTGCCGCTGGCGCTGCACGGCCGGCTCAGCATCGCGGGCGTCGGCGGGACGGCGAAGCTCCTCATGAACGCCCCCGGTCCGGCGCTGCATCTTGTTGGTACTCATCAGCGCACCGCTCTGCCGGATCATTTCACCGAGGCCATCTGGCAGCGCGAACGCATGCCGATGGTCCGCGATCTGGAGATCGTCGGCGGTCACGCGGAGGCCGACGGG
>DASPXY010000662.1:0-4716 GCA_035637055.1 Gemmataceae bacterium
CCTCTGGGGCGGGCTGACGTTCGAGCAAATCGCGACTGTCGCCGGTTGCTCGGCGAGCACCGCCCATCGCCGCTATCTTGCCGGCCTGTCTACCCTACGCGAAAGGTTACACGTGCCATGTCCGACCCGATAAACGATCCGGAAGTCGCGCGACTGGAAGCCGCCCTTATCGGCCTGGCGCCAGCGCCCGCACAGATCGACCGCGACGCCCTGCTGTTCCGCGCCGGCCGGGACTCGGCGTCGCGCGGCCGGTTCTGGCCCTGCACAGCGGCTCTCTTCGCCGTCGTTGCGGGGGGCCTGGTCGTCACCCTTGCGGTGCGGCCCGCGCCGCAGATTGCTGAGCGAGTGGTTTACGTCGTCGTGCCGCAGCCGGCGCCGGACGCACAGGCCATCATCGCTCCGCCGGCGCTTTCAGTAGCCCAGTCAGAGTCCGTCGTTCCGTCCTCAGAACGGGCTCGGCTGAGTGCCGCCGCCTTGCAGCAATGGGTTCTGCGGTGGGGCGTCGAGGGCCTTCCCGTGCCGGTCCGTGGGACGCCAGTGTCAACCACACCGGAGAAACCATCGCCCCCCACTTCCCTTGGCTCCTACCGCGTGCAAATGGCCCTCAATTTGGGAGGTAGACTATGAAATCCAGCCTCGCCTGCCTGGGCCTGGCGCTGGCGCTGGCGGCGCCAGCGCGCGCCCAGTCCCCCGACGACCCCATCAAGTTGACGCTCACGCCAGCCGCGGCCCCAGCGCCCTTGCTGAAGTACCGGCTGTTGCCCGAACTGGCCGACACACAGCCCGGCAACGCCGCCCTGCTCTACCAGCGCGCCCACAGTTTCGAGTGGTGGACGAACATCCGCCAACAGCGCTATTACGCGGACATCTCCGATTGGCTGGACCTTCCCTTCAAGAAGTTGCCGCCGGAGGCTGAGTTCGTGCGGCAATTCTCCGCGCTGCGCGAGGTGGACCTGGCGGCGCGCCGCGAGCACTGCGACTGGGAAATGACCTCCCGGCTGAAACAAGATGGCATCGGCACGTTAATCCCCGATGTGCAGGGCTTTCGCGAATATGCCGTGCTGCTTGGCTTGCGCTGTCGCTTCGAGATCGCCGACAAGGACTATCCGAAAGCGGTCTATACTCTCCAAAGCGGTTTCGCCCTGGCCCGTCACGTCAATGAGGCGCCGATCCTGATCAACTCCCTCGTTGGCATGGCGATTAGCGACGTCATGTTCCGCCGCGTGGAGGAGATGATCCAGGCCCCCGGCGCGCCCAACCTCTACTGGGCGCTGACGGCCTTGCCCCGTCCGCTGATCGACCTGCGCAAGGGGCTGGAGGGCGAGAAGATGATGCTGGAGACGGAATTCCCGGAACTGAAGATCATCGAGACCGAACCGCTGTCGCCGCACGCCCAGCAGAAACTCCTCAAGAGGTTGGCGGATCGTGGCTGGCTCGCGCTCCTGGGCCACGACCCAGAGTCGGGCTGGCAGCAGAAGTTCGGTTTCCTCAGTATCGCGCTCAAGGCTTATCCGCAAGCCAAACGATCCCTGGTCGCCCAGGGACACCCGCCGGCGGAGGTCGAGGCCATGCCGGTCATGCAGGTCGTCCTGATCGATGCGCTGCGCCACTACCGTGTCGTGCGCGACCAGACCTTCGTGTGGGCCAATCTGCCCTACTGGCAGGCCCAGGCGGGCTGGAAGAAAGCTGACAACGACATGCGGGGGTTGGTGAAGAAGCAGCCGGCAGCGTCCCTGTTCGTCGCGTTCCTGCCGGCGGTGCATCGGGTCTTCGCGGCATCGGCGCGGCTCGACCGGCGCATCGCGGCGCTGCGCTGCATCGAGGCCATTCGCCTGCACGCCGCTGCTCACGGTGGGCAACTCCCAGCGAAACTCGCCGACATCACCGTGGTGCCGGTGCCCGACGATCCCGCGACGGGCAAGAGCTTCGTGTATCGGGTGGACGGCAATCGCGTCACCCTGCGCGATCCGCCGCTGGCCGACGGCCAGCCCGGCTTGCCCACACCGCTGCATTACGAGTTGACCTTCAAACGTTGACCGTTCCCCGCTTGCGGGTTAGCGCTCACCAGACCGCTAACCCGCAAGCGGGAACCCAGGCCCCTTTGAGGCTAATTGCCATGCTGCGACTGATTCCCTTGCTGCTGCCCCTGGTGGTCCTCGCACCCGTTGGCGGCGGTGACGGCAAAGTGGACTTCGAGGGCCGCGCCCGAGCACTTGCCCCCTATATCGACGAGCAGACCATTGCCGTCGGCCGTCTCGACCTGACGCGGCCCGGCGCTGAAGAAGTGCTGTCCCAGGTAGCACTCCTCTTCGGCGATCCGGAGAGCCTGCCGGACAGCAAACACGACTGGCGCCGTTGGCGCACCGATTTCACCGAGGCCGGCGGCAAGGAGATTTTACTAATCTTCAATATCGCTTATGGACCGTTCCCTCCTGCGGTGGTTGTGCCCCTGCAGGGAGCGGCGAAGGACAAAGCCGTGATCGACCTGCTGAGCGCTACCGGGATGTTCCCCGCAGGGAGTTATCGGAGGGTCGGTCAGGCGATCGTTGGGGGCAGTGCCGAGGCGCGAGTACACTTCCGCGACCTCAAGGCGCACGCCCACCCCGACCTCGCGAAAGCCCTGGCCACTGCGGGGGACACCGCCGCCCAGTTTGTCCTGCTGCTGACGCCGGACCAGCGCCGCGTCATCGAGGAAATCCTGCCGACGCTGCCGGACGAACTCGGCGGCGGGCCGAGCACCGTGCTGACGCGCGGCATCCGCTGGGCGGCGATCGGCGTCGATGGGCCGCCGAAGTCGTCCTTGCGGCTCGTCGTCCAGTCGCAAGACGGCGCGGCCGCCCGCAAGTTGCACGATTGGCTGGGCGGCGCCCTCAAAACTCTTGGCCGCGTCAAGGAAGTGCAGCGGATCTTCCCGAACTTCGAGGCGCTCGCGGCGTCGCTGGCGTTCCAGCTCGCCGGCGACCGCGTGACCCTTACTCTCGACGAGAAGCAGGTCGCCGCCCTGGCCAAACCGCTCGCGGAGCACGCACGCAAGGAGAACGCCCGCGCTCAGTCCTTCAACAACCTCAAGCAGCTGGTCCTCGCCCTGCATAACTACCACGATACGTACAAGGGTTTTCCCACCTCGGCCAGCTACGACAAGGCGGGGAAGCCGTTGCTGAGCTGGCGCGTCCACATCCTGCCCTACATCGAGCAACTCGCCCTCTACCAACAGTTCAAGCTGAACGAACCGTGGGACAGTCCGCACAACAAGAAGCTGATTCCGCTGATCCCCAAGATCCTCCGCAGTCCCTTCTCCAAGGTGGGCAAGGACGGCAAGACCGTGTACCTGGGGGCGCTCGGCAAGGACACCATGTTCTCCGGGAAGGAGAAATTGCAGATCAGGGACGTACCCGATGGCACGAGTAACACAATCTTCCTGGTGGAGGCGCTCGACGAGCGGGCGGTGATCTGGACAAAGCCGGACGAGCTGCACTACGACCCGAAACAACCCCATGCGGGCCTGGTGAGCAAGGATCGCGACTGGATCCTGACCGCGTTCGTCGATGGCTCGGTGCGTGCTCTGCCGGCGACGATCCGGGCGGACATCTTGCGGGCGCTGTTCACGCGCAACGGCGGCGAAGCGATCGGCGACTTCTGAACGGGTGGCGGGTGGCGCGTGACGGGTGGCGGGAGAAGCAGTGGATTCCTTGTCTTCTCCCGCCACCCGTCACCCACCACCCGCCACCCGTTCAGTGTGTGCCGAATTGCCGGTCGCCCGCGTCGCCCAGGCCAGGAACAATGTACTTGTGCTCGTTAAGGTGGCTGTCGATGGCGGCGAGATAGATCGGCACGTCGGGGTGAGCGCCGCGCAGCGCCGCGACGCCCTCCGGGGCGGCGATCAGGCCGAGGAACTTCATGCGCTTCAGCCCCCAGCCCTTGAGGATATCGACAGCGGCGACCGCCGAGCCACCCGTCGCCAGCATCGGATCCATGACGAACGCGAGGTCGATGTTCGGCTGCGGCGGGAGCTTGTTGTAGTAGGTGATCGGTTTCAGGGTCTGATGGTCGCGGTACAGGCCGAGGTGCCAGACCTGCGCCGTCGGCACCATGTCGAGGATCGCCTCCGCCATGCCCAGGCCGGCCCGCAGGATCGGGATCAGCCCCAACCCCTCGGCGAGCTGGTGGCCGACGCATTCGGCCAGCGGCGTCTGGACCTTCCCCTCCGCGAGACGCAAATCCGCGGACGCCTCGAAGAACAGCATCTGTGCCATCTCCCGGACCACTTGGCGGAAAGCACGCGGGGCCGTGTCGCGGTTGCGTAGCAGCGCCAGGCGATGCAGCAACAGCGGATGACGGGAGACCTGGACGACTTCGTTCATGGGGAGCCCCTCAAAGGATCGGCGATCGCGGCATTTCTCGGAGTGTATCCGTTCGCGCCGCGGCGTTCAATGCCCGTCCAGGTTCCTGCTGGCGTTCTGCCGCCGGTGCGGTAGACTGGGGGGAGTGTCGTTGGCTGAACAGGTGGCGGGTGACGGGTGGCGCGTGGTGGGAGAAAAAGGGATGGCCTGTCTTCTCCCGCCACCCGTCACGCGCCACCCGCCACCCGCTTCAGTGGCCCCATTGCCCAAACTTCTTCGAGCCATGACTGAGCCAACCTACGATCACCTGCAGTGGCACCTCGAACAGGGCGTGCTGGTGCTGACTCTCCTCGAAGCGGAACTGCGCACCGACGCG
>DASPXY010000663.1:0-4148 GCA_035637055.1 Gemmataceae bacterium
CTCGGCCAACAAGGCCAGCTGATAGGGCCGGTGCGACAACGCCCCCGTCGCTTGCCAGTCGGCCAGCCCCTGCTGCAACTGGAGAAGTCCCTCTTGCCGTCGCCCTTGCTCGCTCAGGCTCCACCCATGCAGGATCATCCCGCCCGCCGCCAACAGTGAAAAACCCTGCTCGCGACAGAGGTCCATCAAAGCCGCAGCCAACTCCTCGGTACGCGCTACCTCGCGACGGCACAGGTGCGTGAAGGCCCCGTAGTAAAGAGCCTGCGCCACGTTAAAGGGCGTGGCAAGCTCTTCCGCCAGACGCCGCGCCGCCTGCGCCGACCGCAGCGCCTGTTCGGGGTAACCTAGATGCCACAACGTCGCCGCGCGATACACCAGGCAACCGACTCCGGGATCCTCGCCGTACACCGCCGTCAACGTCCGGTGCTGGTGCGGGTCGTACAGATTCAGCCCTTGTTCCTGATGGTGGCGGGCGAGGGCGAACTCTCCCCTGTGGAACAGGGGCTGCTGGAGTACGTTGTGAGCCACCAGCAGAAAGACCGGGTCGGGTTGCGGCCGGGCCACGGCGAACATCTGCGTCGCCAGCTCCTTACAGCGGGACAACTCACAGCGCACCAGGTACACATTCCACAAGCCATAAAGTACCGGGAAGAGAGGGGAAATGTCCTCCACATCCTGACACAGGGCCCGTGCGCGGAGGTAGGTCTGTTCCACCTCGGGCGCGGCGAACCCCCTGGTGGCCACCAGAGACACCCCCAACGTGATGAGCAAGACCCGTTCTTGCTCCGCGCGTGCGGGTGTGTCGGGCACCTTCGACAGAAGCGCCAGGCCCCGACGCGCCAGCATCGCCGCCTCCGGATGGGCACCAACGCGGACGGCATGACGCGCCGCCGCCAGGTAAAAGTCGATGGCGCGCGCAGGCTCCCGCGCCGCCTCGAACAGCAGCGCCAGCTCAGCCGCCACTGCCTCGTTTTTCTCTCCGTAATGATCCAGGAGGGCCTGTGCCGCGGCTGCACTCCAGGCCGCCTTCCGCGTCGGCGCCACGCCACTATCGAGGGCATTCTGATAAAGCACATGCACGAAGCTGTAGCGCAGTGTCAGTGTACCGTCGGGAAACTCCTGCTCCCGCACGAGTCGGACCAGGCCGTGGATGCGATCCAGCACGTCCAGACGTTCCTCCACGTCAGCCGCCTCCCGGCCCAGCACCCGGGCCACTACCGCCGAATCGAACTCCCGCCCTTGCACACTGGCTGCCAGGAGCAAGTGGAGATCGGGACTGCTGAGCTGGCCCATCTTCCGGTCGATCATGCCACGGACCGACTCCGGCAACTCCCGCCGCAGGTCCGGGACCGCTTGCGCCAGTGCCCAGCGGCCTCCCTCCTGAACGAGGACGCCACGGTCGCGCAGGTAGCGGAGCAGGTCCACCATGAAGAGCGGATTGCCACCCGTTCTGGCGTGGATGACATCCATAAACTCCTCCGGAAAGTGATGTCCGGCGAAGGCCGCCCCGAGGTAGCCGTCGAGGTCGGCGCGGCTCAGCAACGGCAGGGCCAACTCGCGGCAGATGCCGCGCCCTTGCAGTTCCGACTTGACCGGTCCGAAGGGATGCTCGCTCAGGAAGAGGTCGGCCGGGCGATACGCGACGATGAGGAGCAAGCGCCGCCCCGTGCATCGGCCGCCCAGGTAGGCCAGTAAATCGATGCTCGAGGGATCCGCCCAGTGGACGTCATCCAGGAATAACACCACGGGGCGCAGGCGCGACACCGCGTCGAGGAAAACCGCAAGTTCGCGCTTCAGGCGCTCCTGCGACGGCTTCCTGGCCTCCGCGTGTACGTCGGCCAAGGACGGGTCGGCCGCAGCCGCGGGCGTGAGCTGCACGTACCACGCAGGCGCCAGTTGCTTCATCACACGGGCTGCCAACGCCCCCTCGCCACTTTGGAGCAGGGTGTCCAGGGCCTCCAGAAACGGCAGGTAGGCCTCGGCACCGGCCAGCCGCTCGGAGCAGCGGCCGCGGCCGATGCTACAAGGATCGCCGCTGCTGGTTAGTTCACCGAGGAAGTCCTCGACGAGGGAAGTCTTGCCAAGGCCAGGCTCGCCGGTGACACACACGAGCAGTCCGCGGCCCGCAACCGCTGACGCGAAGCCGGCGCGGAGAGCCGCACGTTCCTGGTCGCGGCCCACCAGCGGCCTTTTCCGCAGCCCCGTCGGCGGGGTTTCGGTTCCGCCTAGCTCTGTCCGGGCCAGGTCCGCCAGGGCCGCATCCACCTCGACGGCAGTGGGCCGGAGGGCGGGGTCTTTTTCGAGCATCCGCAGAATCAAGGTTCCCAGGGCGGCAGGGATCTGCGGGTTCAGGCGATCAGGAGGGAGCGGCGCCTGCGTCACGATGGCGTGCAGCACGCTGACTTCCGAATCGGCCGCAAAGGGGTGCTGGCCCGTGGCGAGTTCGTAGAGCACGATGCCCAGCGCAAAGATATCCGTGGCAGTGCTCACCGCCTCGGCGCGGGCCTGCTCGGGGGCCATGTACCATGCGGTGCCAACCCGGGTGCCGGGGTCGGTTTCCTGATTGCCTGCCGCCAGCCCGCGCGGGAGGCGGCGGGCCAGGCCGAAGTCGAGAACCTTGACGATGCCGTCGGCGCGCACCATGAGGTTCGCGGGCTTGATGTCGCGGTGAACGACGCCCGCGGCGTGGGCCGCCGCCAGCGCCCGCGCCGCCTGGCCGAGCCAGCGAACCGACTGCTCCAGGGGCGGGCGCTGGCCGGCGAACTCCAGGGTCCGCCCTTCGATCAACTCCATGCTGAGGAAGGGACGGCCGGCGCATTCCCCGGTATCGTGGATGGTGCAGATGTGCGGGTGATTCAGCGCCGACGCGATACGGGCCTCGCGCCGGAAGCGCTCCAGCCAGACCGGATCGCGGGCACATTCTTCGGGGAGGAACTTCAGGGCGACGAGCCGGTTGAGGCTCAGCTGCCGCGCCTGGTACACCACCCCCATGCCGCCGCGCCCAAGCGGGCCAAGGATCTCATAGCCGGCGACCGCGGGATAGGCCCCCGGTCGCTCGGCGATCGGACGGCGCGGTCTGTCCCTGTCCGCGACGGTCGCCTGGGCGAGCAGTTCTGCCACCTCCGCGCGATACTGAGGGAAGCGCCGCCAATAGTCGTCGAGAGGGAGGTCCGGCTCGCCGCGACGGCGCACCTCGCACTCGGCGGCGATCAACTCAAGGACGACAGCCCGGTCGCCCGCCAGTTCCGGATACCGGGCGAGGTAGTCCTCGACGCGGGCGGCCTCCCCGGCCTTGAGGCGCCGTTCCAGATCGACGTGGACCAACTCGATGAGGAGGGGGTAACGCAGTCCACCACTGGGAGGCAAATAATCGTCGATCGCGGGCCTGGATCCCTGCCGCCAGGCGTCGTCGAAGCGCTTGACCGGGCCCTTCAATGGCTCCGGATCCTCGCCGTGTGGCGAGCGAACCTGCTCAGGGCCGGGAAACATGATTGGCCACCTCGGTGTCGCAACCCCCCGAAGGATGTCGGTCGGGCTTTCGAGCCTGACCTCCATTCGTCGTCATGACACGTCGCGCTGCATGCGTTCGAGTCGTTTCCGAACGCACTCGCGCAACAGGCGTACCGTTCGCTCGGCCCGGCCGAGTTGCTGGCTGATTTCCCGGGTTGTGTACCCCTGCAGGCTCAATTCCACGATCGGGCGTTCGTCCTCGTCGAGACTGGCGAGCAGTTGCTCCACGGTTTCGCTCAGCACGGCCGCCTCAAGCGGGGTCGGCTCACGGCCGAGCGCTTCCAGTCCGGGCGCTCTTCCCTCGCCGGCCGGCGCCGACACCTCGCGGGCCGCGTCCCGGCACGCGGCCCGGTGATACGCCACCCGTTCGGCACACTTCCGCACGGTAATCAGAGTGAGCAGTCCCCACAACCCGTCCCAGTTGCCGACGTCGAGGTTCCCCGCGCCGTAGCGGCCGAAGAAGCTCTTGTACGCCGACTGGACGACGTCCTCGGGATCGACCTTGTGCTGCAGGCCGGGTGCGAACTTGCGCCGGGCCAGAGCGATGAGCTGCCGGGCGAACCGCTCGAAGAGTTCGCGGGCGGCCGCATCGTCGCGGGCGTGCAGGCGAACCAGAAAATCAGCGAACGAATTTGTCA
>DASPXY010000664.1:0-4129 GCA_035637055.1 Gemmataceae bacterium
CGCCTGGAAAAACACTGGGAGGACACGGTCAGGGCGGGCAGTTAGTGTTCTTGGGTACACGGAGACTGCCTGCTCCCTAACCCCCTCCCCTGTCTCACTTGTGACTTGTGATAAGACCTTTGGTCTCCTGACCGTGCCACAGGGACCGACCGCAGGTCTCCCGCTACTCCTGGAGACCTGCGGTCAGCAGTTGTGGCACGGTCAGGAGACCGTGCCACAACAGGACTGCTGACTTCTGATTCAATTCCCTGGGGTCTGGGAGTACGAAACCGGCGCCGTGAAGTAATCGACGCGCGGCTTGACCATGGCGAACCAATCGCCGAAGCGCATCCGTACCGCGTCGAAGTGTGTGCCGGCCTGGAACACAATGTCGCCATCGACCCGCATCGAATCGTCCATGAGCACGTCCACGCCCTGCCAGTGCCGCAGGGGCGGCATCGCGCCCAGTTCGCAGTCGGCGAAGTGCTGCTCGATCTCTTGCTCGGTTGCCAGGCGCACATCGCGTGCGCCGAGCCGCATGCGCAGCTGACCGAGCAGCACGCGCCGGCTGGCCGGCAGGATCAACTCGATGGGACGGCCATCGGCGATGACCACCACCACCTTGGCGACCCGATGGCCGGTGATGTGCTCGCGCTGGGCCATCTCCTGCGCCGTGAAGGCTTCGGGGTGGTGCAGCTCCTCGTAGGCCACACCGCCCTCGTCCAGCATGTTCTTGACCCATGTTGCGGTTGACATGATTTCGCTCTCCTTTATCTGCAGAGTTCGACGATCGTTGTGAGGTGGTTGTCCCTGGGCTGCGGCAGATCCCGAGCCGGCCGTGGGGGGCACTCGGCGACTCGTCGCACATCAGGGCATGGTGCGCTGCCCTCCTTTCGCTCGCGGAGGGCGATTGGGGATAGGCCGTCCGGCTTTGCAAGTCGGGCAGACTGGGCCTGTCCCCGGTGGCCCTCGACAGGGATCGGACAGGTTCGGTTGATGGGAGCGAGGTCGCCGTGCCGGCGCACAGGGCCTCTTGTTCAACTTTGCAGCGCCGCCGCCTCCGTTGTCAAGGGCAATCCAATTGGCGTTCCCCCTGTGTCATCCCGGTGGCAGCTGGACCTTGGGCGTGGGTGCAGGAGTGCGCGCAGCAGCGCGGCAGCGGGACAGCAGACTGAGCGAGCGCTGAGCCTCCTGGCTCTGGGGGTGGCACCTCCCAGCCAGAGCAGGCTTTGCTTTGCCTAACGTCAAGCCCTCGTCAGGGCTGTTTCTTGGTTCACACTGGGCAAGGCGATTCGCCGTAAGTCCAAGAACGACGGTCGGGCAAACTTGCCCTCCTTGAAACAAGACACAGCCCTGAAGCCCTCGTCCCAGGGGGAACTCCAATTGAATCGGACGTTGACAAGGGACTGTCGTGATGTTAACGTCAGATTATCCCTTATTCCCCAACACGCGAGCGTTTAGCAGAGACGATGCCGCAGGAATTGACGACACACCGCGAAACGGAGATCCTGGAGGAGTGCCAGCAGGCGATTGGCTACACCTTCCGCCAGCCCGAACTGCTTCGTGCCGCTCTGACTCATACCTCCGGTGCGGAAACGCGCGGGGCGTCCAACGAACGCCTGGAGTTCCTCGGCGATGCCGTCCTCGGCCTGGTCACGTGCGAGCAACTCTTCCTGCGCTTCCCGGACTACCAGGAGGGCGATCTCACCAAGGTGAAATCGGTCGTCGTCAGCCGCCGCACCTGCGCCCGCATCAGCCGTATCCTCAACCTGGACGACTTCCTCTTCCTCGGCAAGGGGATGAACCTGCACAGCGTGGTCCCGGCGAGCGTGATGGCGGACGTCTTCGAGTCGCTGGTCGGGGCGATCTATCTCGACGGTGGCCTGGAGCCGGCGAAACGGTTCATCCTGCACTACATCGGTCCGGAAATCGAGCATGTGGCCGGCGGCAGCAGCGGCACCAATTTCAAGTCGGTGCTGCAACAGGTCTGCCAGCGCGAGTATGGCGCCACGCCGCAGTACGATCTGCTCGACGAAAAAGGCCCCGATCACAGCAAGTGTTTCAAGGTGGCGGCCGCGGCCGGTCGCCGTCGTTTCCCCGCCGCCTGGGGCCGCACCAAGAAAGAGGCCGAGCAGAAGGCCGCCATGAACGCTCTCGCCTTCATCAACGGCGAACCCATCCCGTACGCGGTCGATTGACAGCGGACCAGCAATGCCAATGCCACCTTATCCGCTCTTTTGTTACACCAAAGGGTGCGGCCAGCCCGCCCTCTACAAGATCGCCGCCAACTGGACCGACGGCGTGACCAACGAACTGAAGACGTATGCTCTTAGCTGCGCCGAGTGCCTCGCGGAGTGGTTCCGCAGCAGTCGCGCCAAGCAAGCGGTCTGCCGACTGGTGCTGGGCGAACGCCTCGATCCGCCAGGCATCTATCACCTCGAACGCGGCCAGCGCGATCAGCGCCTGCGCCGATTGCCCGAACTCGAACAGCAACTCAGCGGCACCTGATGCGGACGCCCAGAGCGAGCGGACAAAACCGCCGGGATAAACCCGGCGGCTCGTCATAGCATGAACGAGCGGCGGGGTTTATCCCCGCCGGCTGCCCACGCTCGTGACTTTTGTCCGCCGCCCCTTAGCGTTTGCCGATGCAGTAGAGATACTGGTCATTCCGCAGAAACAGCTGGCCGTCGCTGACGGCCAGGGAGGCGTTGGAACGGCTGCTGTCATCCTCGAAGACGTTGTGGGCCAGCAGCTCAAATTTGGGCCGCGCCGCCACCACGTAGGTGCCTTTGAACTGGGACACGAAGTACAGTTTGCCGTCGGCGAGGATCGGCGAGGCCCAGATGCGGCCCACACCGGGGCCAAGGCGCTCCGCAACGCTCTTGCCGGTGGCGGCATCCTGAATGTGCAACACGCCGCCCGACTCGCTGACCCAGTAGAGGGTGCCGTCATGGTAGACGGGCGACGAGGCGTTGGAGCCTTTGCTGGTGCGCCACAGCACATGGGTTTGCGTGACGTCGCCGCGCCCGCCGGACTTGATGGCCAGGGAAGTACCACCCCCGCCGACCGCGTAGACGATCCCGTCATGCGCGACGACGCTTGGCACGACGTAGCCCTTGTGGCCCGCGGCGCTCCACAGTTCCTTGCCCGTGTCCGGATCGAACCCGGCGACGCGACCCTGCATGCTCAGGACAAGCTCCTGGCTTTTTTCGGGCGTCGTCACCAACACGGGCGTCCCCCAGGCAGAGCCGACCTTGGGAGCCTGCCACACTTCCTTACCGCTGGCCTTCTCCAAGGCGATCAGGGCGCGCGCCTCGACGCTGGCGTTGACGATCAGGAGATCCTTGTAGAAGATTGGGGAGGCACCCGAGCCCCAGCCGTTGGTGCCTTTGCCGACCAGGACATGCCAGAGCTGGTTGCCGTCGAGATCGAAACAGAAGACGCCCGCCTTGCCGAAGAAGACATACAGATTTTTACCATCCGTAATAGGCGTACTGGCGGCGTAACCGTGATAGGCACCTTCGCCGGTGTAGCGGTGTTCGGGCAGGACCGGCGCAAATTCCTTCGACCAAATCATCTTCCCATTGCCGCGATCCAGGCACAGGAGATGCCGGCGGAGATCCTCCTGCTTGCCGGGTTCCTTCGTATCCATGCCGTAGCCGGAGTAGCAGGTGATGTAGACCCGCTTGCCGAGGATGATCGGGCAGGAGGCGCCGGCCCCCGGTAACTTCACTTTCCAGGCAATGTTCTCCTGCGATGACCAGCGGAGCGGCAAACCTTTTTCGTCGCTGGTGCCCTGTCCGGTCGGCCCACGGAACTGACGCCAATCTGCGCTGAAAACGGTGCCGGAAGCGAACAGCACGAGCAACACGCAGGCGGCGCGGTGGTAGCGTTGCATGAACGAGCCCCCCCTCTGGATGCTGACCGGGCGATTGAACCGATTCCTCAAAGCGGACGGAGAGAATTGTGGCGGCAAATGTGGAACGTGCCGAGCCGAATCGGCCAGTCCCAACTTTGCCGCCACATTGGGTTAGCGTTTCTCGGGGTCGCGGACACAGCGGAATCCCGTGTGGCTGGCTGCGCTGCTGACCTCGCCGTTGCCGCGTGCCCCAGCCATGTAGCGCGTGCAGTAGTTGTCCGCGCACAGGAA
>DASPXY010000665.1:0-6143 GCA_035637055.1 Gemmataceae bacterium
TAACTCACAATCACCGCGTCGGCCTCCTGCCCCTGCATCTTGTCCACGGTGTCCACGAACGGCGTCGCCGTCCACGTCCGCTGTTTCGCCAGTTCGCGCTGAATCGCGCGGATCTGCGCATGATGCGGACTGACCACGAAGACGCCCTCGCGGAAGAAAGCCGCATCGTCGGTATAGCGCCGGCCGCGCTCATCGCGGAGGCCGTCACGCAATGCCGTCACCAGCTGCGCGACCAGGTCGCCCTCGATCGGGTTCGCCTGAGCAGCCCGGATGCCATCGAGAATCACCACGACCAGCGGATAATTCGGATCGAGACAGGCACCGACCAGCGGATCGAGACCGCGACCGCCCTGGAACGCCAAACGCCGCTCGGCGACCTCCGCGCTGACACAGCGGTAGCGCGGGCCGTATAGCAGCCGCGCCGCCATGCTGGTCAGCACGTCGTTCATGCGGAAGTTCTCCAGCAACGGCCGCATAATCCGACTCTCGGTGCCCTCGCGCGGACAGACCGCCTCGAAGATCGAGCGGTGCAGCAGCGGCTCGCCTGGCTTCGCCTCGGGGTAAACGCCCTGCACGATCGGCGGTAGCTGCAGGTGATCGCCGGCCAGGACCAGGCGCCCATCCTTCGCCACCATGCTCACCGCGACGGCGACTTCCGGGACGCGCACCTGCGACGCCTCGTCAATGACGACAAGATCGAACCCGTCCAGGTGCTCGCGTTTCTTGAGGCACGAGTACATCGTGGCGCCGAGGACCATTTGCTCCCCGGACGCCAGCCAATCGCCCATGTCGTCCTCGGGGATGACCTCCAATCCGCACGACGCCGTCTGCCAGTATTTCGCCTTGCCCAGTTCCACCGCCCTGCCCAGCTCGCTCTGTCGCTGGGCCAGCTTCCGCAGCAAGTTCTCGATGGCCGCGTGGGTGTAGGCCGTCACCAGCACCCGGAACGGTTTGCCTGCCGCGGCATGGGCAGCCGCCAGGCCGAGGATAGCCGTCGCCAGGAAGTGCGTCTTGCCTGTGCCTGGCGGACCCCAAACCGCCGTCACGCGCTGCCGGCGAATGGCGTCGTAAGCGTCGCGCTGACTCGGCGTGAAGGCCAGCCCGCTCGCGGCACGAACGGCGCTCGCCTCGGCGCGCTTCGGCAACGGCAGCGACGATGCGGTGTCCTCGGGGGAACGCAGCAGGTCGAGGAACAGCCCGCTCGCCTTGCGGTCCAGTTCTTCGAGGAACTTGACCAGCCCGTCGGTCGTGAAATCGGTGAAGCGCTCGTAGAGCAGGAAACGCTCGCCCGCGCTCGGCGGATCACTTTTGAACGGTAGGGCATATTTAAGATGCAGAATCGACTTTCCGGCTGCGTCGGTCGAGACTTCCTGCACGCCGACGACCGCGCGGTGCGGACTCCCAGGGCCGCCGTAATACTTATTGCGATACCAGTAGTCGGCATATTCGACCTGGGCGCGGCGGCCCTCGTCGCTGTCGCGCACCAGCAGCCAGGCGGGAAAGCCACCTGCTTCGGGCTCGCGCACCAGGTCGCCGACCACTTCCATCGCGTCGGCGCCGCGGGCACGTAGCTCGATCACCTGGCCGAGCAGCACCTGCGTCGGCCTGGCCTCAGCGCGGCTTTCACGGATCGCCAGGCAGCTCACCAGGCTTTCATAGCGCGCGAAGAACGCCAGTCGCGACAGCAACCGGTCGCGAATGCCGGCCCCTGTGGGGAGCTTGAACTTTGGCGGCCAGGCCACCAGATGACTCGCGGCCTGCGCTCGCACCGCCCGCAAAAGCGCCTGCACCGCGAGGAGGTAGAGCCGCGCTTGTCGCCTAATTTCCTCCAGATTGTCCGTTTCGCCGCGATACCACGCGGCGTGCAGGGATTCAGCTCGCAGCCCGTGGCCGAGCGGAAAATGGTAGTAGTCGCGGCGCGTGTAGCGGAACGGGCTGCCGAGCGCTTCGAGCATTTCTGGGAGCGTGTAGCTCACCTCGACCGGCAGGGCCAGCAGTCGCCCAACGGCGCTCTGCAGCACCACGACCGGGTACGCCACCTCATCGCCGGGGTGGCGGTCGGCGTGCATCAATTCCGGCCCCTGGAAGTGGAACAGCAGCGTCATCGCCTTCTCAGCGAGGTCGGGCTCGCCAAGCGCCTCCAGCAGGGTCGCAAACAGCAGTCCGCGCTCCTGCTCGGTGTGGACGTACGCCTGCAGGCTGAGCTGTTCTTTCCAGCCCCCCTGACCCGCGTTGTACTGATGGACCTGTCGCAGCACCTCATGGAGCAGTTCGATGAAGCCGCGGCGCACGCTCGCTGTCGCGCCGGGTTTCGCCGCCAGCCAGAAGCGCGGCTCGGGCTTGCCGTCCGCATCGGCGAGTTGGGCAAGCGTGGCGGAGTCGAAAACGGCCTGTCGGACCTCGTCGCGGCCGCTGACGAGCAAACCGGCCAGGTAGACCGCTTGGCCGAGCGGTTCCTGCTGGAGGGTGAGGAAGAGGCCGAGGTTTTCGCCCTGGGGCAGATCCGGCGACGAGGCGCCGTGCAGTTGCGGTTCCTCGGTCTCCAGGGCGGCGACGCGGACAGCCAGGCGATGCCGCTGCCCGGCGAGTGAGGCGCAGCGGTCAAGGATTTCGTCGGCGTCGGCGCGCTTCAGGAAGCGACCCAACTCGGTCAGCGTGCGGACGCCTGCCTCCTCGACGAGATGGCGCTTGCCATAGGTGGTTAGCTGCTCCAGGCGCGAGACATCATCGGTGCGGCGCATCTCGTCGCGGCAGTGCTCGAAGAACTCGCACCACTCGCAGCGCGGGTAGAGGTGCCAGCGCGCCTCGCGAGCGCCGCCAGACAGGATCCGCGTCAGATCCTGACGCAGGAAACGCTCCAGGTGCGGCCGGAAGGCGCCGATCTCGAAGGCTTCCGGTTGCTCTTGCTTGCCCAACCAGACCGCCCCGCGCTCCAGATCCACACGTACCCCGGTCAGGCCCTCATCCTCCAGCAGCGCCTGTAACTCCAGGGCATAGAGGAGAATCTGGACCCGGTGTGTCAATTTCAACACCTCCCCCCGCTTGACGTCGATGACGCGCAGCAGGCGGCCGCCGTTCTCGTCCGGCAGGATCGCAATCAGGTCGGGATGGTTGTCGCTGATAGTGAGTAATTTCGGATCGAGATTGTACGTCTCGTAGAAACTGCGCGGCGGCGACAGAGTCGGCTGATAGAGGAACCGGCCGGCCGGCTCCCGGCGGAGACAACGCAGGGTCTGTTCCGGAGAGAGGCGGCGTGTGTGCAGCTCGCCGCTGCCGGGAGCGATGACGACTCGGCCCTTGAGGAGCGTTTCGACGACCTCTTCTTCCCAGCGATAGCCGCTGCCGAGGAGGGCCGCGACAAGGGGGCTGTGGTCGAACTCGGGCTGTGGGATGCCCTCGCGCTTACGGCGTTTCGGGTCGGCGGAACTGTACCAGAGGAAGCGCTCGCAGTCGTGGAAGAAGTAGCGGGCAATCGTTGATGGGTTCGTACGGAACGGCGCCGTAGCAGGCATAATCGCTGGGTGCCTCTGGGGCCCAAGGACGAGGATCTATCGCAATTGTACACGATCCGCGCCTTCCGCAAACGATCGTGGCGGTCGGGCATGCGGGGCGGTACACTGGACGCAACAATTTGCTCTGCCTGGGAACAACGGAACTGGAAAGACAACGTGGTGCGATACCCCGACAGTCCGGATCCGCGACTGTCCCGCAAGGAGGGCTCGCCCTCATGAACATGCAGAACGATCACGAGAAGACTTGCTCGATGGCCTTGCCCGAGCGGCTTGAGTCCTTGTGCGACCGCTTCGAGTCGGCGTGGGTCGCCGGCCGCCGGCCGGCCCTGGAGGACTTCCTCGCCCAGGTCGAAGAGGCAGATCGGTCCGCACTGCTGCGCGAACTGCTGGGGCTGGAACTGGAATATCGCGCTCGCCTCGGGGACCGGCTCACGTCGGCGGAGTACCGCCAGCGCTTGCCGGGCTACGAGCAGCTTGTTGAGGATGCCTTTGTCACTCTTGCCCCAACTAGCTTTGCGGCATCGGCCCCCTCGAAACCCGTGATGGTCCTCTCCACGCCACAACTCCTGGAGGCGCTTCAGCAGTACCAGCTCCTCGACGCCGGCCGGTTGGAGGAACTTGCCCGCACGCTCCCGGCGCCACTTCCCGAGCCAGCTGTCCTGGCAGGTGACCTCGTTCGGCGCAGCTGGCTGACGTTCTATCAGGCCGACCAACTGCTGCACGGCAACGGTTCTCACCTGGTCCTCGGCTCGTACGTCCTGCTGGAACGGATGGGCGAGGGCGGTATGGGGACGGTTTACAAGGCCAGACACCGGCCGATGGACCGCATTGTCGCCGTGAAAATCATCAAGTCGGAACGCCTCGCCCAGCGCGACGCTCTGCGCCGCTTTCAGCGCGAGGTCCGGGCACTCGCCCAGTTATCGCACCCGAACATCGTCACGGCCTACGACGCCGACCGCGCCGGCGAGCGGTCGTTCCTGGTCATGGAACACGTGGAGGGCCTGGATCTGCATCGCCTGGTGCGCGAGTCCGGTCCGCTGACGCCGGTGCAGGCGTGCGAGTACGTCCGGCAGGCGGCCCTCGGCTTGCAGCACGCTTCGGAGCGCGGTCTGGTCCACCGGGACGTCAAACCCAGCAACCTGTTGCTGGATCGGGAGCAATCGATCATCAAGCTGCTCGACCTTGGGTTAGCCCGGCGCGAAGGGGTGGCCTCGGCGACGGTGCCCGGCGAGTTGACCGGGGTCGGCATGATGCTCGGCACGCCTGATTTCATGGCGCCGGAACAGGCAGTCGATCCGCGCCAGGCCGATATCCGGGCGGACATTTACAGTCTTGGGTGTACCCTCTATTTCCTGCTTGCCGGCCGCCCGCCCTTCCCGGACGGCACGCTGACGCAAAAGCTCCTCTGGCATCAGCACGCCGAGCCAGAGCCGATCGGCAGCCTTCGACCCGATGTGCCAGCGGGGTTGAGCGCGGTGCTGCGGAAAATGCTGGCCAAGCGGCCCGAGGAGCGTTACCAGGCCCCGGCCGAAGTGGCCGCCGCCCTGGCTCCCTTTGCGAACGCGAACCTTGCCAAGCCGTTGACGGACGCGACTGAATTGTCGCTTTCGTCCGCGGACGCCGCTGCTCTCCCTCAGGTCGGCAAGCTCCTCAAGCACGTCGGCAAGATGCTTGTTCTCCAGGGACGTCCCGAGGCGCCTCCGTCCGAGGACGCCACCGCAGCAATGTCTCAGGCAACAGCAAAGGGCAAGCCAACGCCACTTGAGAAAAAACAGGTCGCAAAAATCCTCAAACGTGTCGGCAAGATGCTCGTTCAGATGGGGAAATTGCTCGCCGTCCTGCTGGTGGTGGTCGGCGTGTACCTCTTCTACTTCCGCTCCGAATCTGCGGACCAGTTTCAGACGCGGGTGCGCGACCTCATTCGCCAGGAGAAGTACCAGGAGGCCCTGGAGCAGATCGATGCCTCGCGGCAGGACGAGGGGATCAAAACGCCGCTCCAGAAGGAGGTGCGCGACCAGGCTCTCGCCTGGGCCGATCTCCGCCTGAAGCAGCAGGAGGACGCGAAACAGGTCAGCGAGTTGATGGCCGCGTTGCGGCAGCGCTTCTCCGACGATCGGGAAGTGACCGACCGGCTCATTGCCGCCCTGCAGGTAGTGGCCAAACTCCAGGTGGAGGAACTGCAGGCAGCCCAGCGCCTCAAGGATGCCTTGAATTTGCTCAAGCAATCGGAGTTCGCGACGACGCAGTGGGCCCTGGCAGCGAAGAAAAACCTGCTAACCCGCTGGACGGGAGAAGCTGCCGCTCTTCTCCAGGAAAAGGACTTTGACAAGGCCGACCAGGTGGCCCAGGACATTCTGGACCAGGAACCGGCCTATCCTGCCGCGTTCACGATTCGCCAGCAGGCCGCGAAGGCGACCGCGGCCGTCAACTCCAAGGTTGACGAACTGGTCAACAAGAAGGAATTCGCCGCCGCGGCCAAGCACGTCAAGGATCACTGGCCCCGTGCCCAGGACAGGTTCCGCGCCAAGATCCTCCCCGGTTGGTACGCGGTCGTCGCCGAGGAGCGCAACAAGAAAGAGCGGGACAAGGCCACCGCGACGCTCGCGGACTTGAAGGCCCACTACCCCGAGG
>DASPXY010000666.1:0-2606 GCA_035637055.1 Gemmataceae bacterium
CCAGGCTCTCGCCCGCGGCTGGAAACTCTACTGGGATTCGCTGATCGATCCCGACAGTCGCTCGGCCATTCGCCTCACCCTCCTGGTGGCCGGCATCAGTGTGCCGTTGAACACCCTGTTCGGTCTGGCCGCCGCCTGGGCGATCGCGAAATTTCAGTTTAAAGGAAAAACCTTGCTCACCGCGCTGATCGATTTGCCGTTCGCCGTCTCTCCCGTGGTCGTCGGCTTGATGTTCGTCACCCTCTTTGGCATGCAGGGTTTCTTCGGTCATTGGCTCGAGGAACACGATATCAAGATTATCTTCGCCACCCCGTCCATCGTCCTGGCCACGGTCTTCATCACCTTCCCGTTCGTCGCGCGGGAATTAATCCCGGTCATGCAGGCCACCGGCAGCGAACAGGAGCAGGCGGCCCTCACCCTGGGGGCGAGCGGTTGGAAGACCTTCTGGCACGTCACCCTCCCTTCTGTCAAATGGGGTCTGCTCTACGGCGTCATCTTGTGCAACGCGCGCGCCATGGGCGAATTCGGCGCCGTCTCGGTCGTTTCCGGCCACATCACCGGCGAGACCGACACCATGCCGCTGCGGGTGGAGAAACTCCATCAGAGCGCCACCGCGGCGTCGGGCACGGCCGCCTTTGCCGTGGCCAGCCTGCTGGCCCTGCTGGCCCTCCTCACCCTCGCCCTGAAAACTTTTCTCGAATGGAAGCAACAGCGCAATTACGAACTGGCGCAGCGGGCGGCCCCGGAGCCGATCGCCCGTCCGGATCGGCTGAAGGAACCCATCGCCGGTTGAGGCCGACTCGACCCACCGCCGCGCGGCATGAGCATTGAACTGAGAAATGTCACCAAGAAATTCGGCGAAGTGGCCGCGGTGAACCAGGTCAGCTTCTCCGTCAAGGAAGGGGAATTGGTCGCGCTGCTCGGGCCCAGTGGCGGCGGCAAAACCACCGTGCTGCGCCTGATTGCCGGACTCGAGGTGCCCACCGAGGGGGATCTCTTCATCCGGGGCCAGCGCGTCAACGATATCTCCGTGCAGAAGCGCAACATCGGTTTTGTTTTCCAGAGCTACGCCCTGTTCAAGAACATGAGTGTGTTCAAGAACATCGCCTTCGCCCTGAAAATCAAGAAGTGGAAAAGGACCGACCTCCATGATCGCGTGCACGAATTGTTGAACCTGCTCGGACTCGATGGGCTGGACAAGCGTTACCCGCATCAATTATCCGGCGGCCAGCGCCAGCGCGTGGCGATCGCCCGCGCGCTGGCCTCCAAGCCCAGTGTGCTCCTGCTCGATGAGCCGTTCGGCGCGGTGGATGCCAAGATTCGCCAGGAACTGCGGGAATGGCTCGTCACGCTGCACAACGATCTCAACGTCACCACCCTGTTTGTCACTCATGACCAGGAGGAGGCCATGGAGGTCTCCAACCGCATCGTGATCTTTTCGCGGGGCAACCTCGAACAGATCGGCACTCCTCGCGAAGTTTATGAGGAGCCGATCAATGAATTTGTCGCCCGCTTCATCGGGGTGCTCAACGTCCTCGAACTGACCGTCCAGGGGGGCGTCGCCCGCGCGGGCGAGCTCGAGTTTCCCGCGCACGACCGGCCGGACGGTTCCAAGATGCGCATCGGCTTCCGGCCTTTCGCCGTGCAAGTGTCCCAGGACACCTCGGCCTACCGTTGTCGGGCGGTGTTGCGTCACACCTATTTCCTTGGGGTCATGCTGCGGCTGGAATTGGAACTGCCTTCGGGCCTGATCATTCGTTCCCGGATGACCAAGGAGGAGTATTCCGCCCTCGGCCTGCGCGACGGCCTGGAAGTCTCCTTTGCCATCAAACGCTATCGCATCCTGCGGGGCGAGAACGAGCCGCTTTCGCCGGAGTTCCACACCGGCGACACCGCTTTTTCCACTTTCGGCGCGGGAATTTGAGGCCCTCCGCCGGGCCGGCCGGCGCGCTTCCGGAACCTCCTGGCGGCGGTCGTGAGTCCGCTGACTTGCCTGCGGGCCACGCCAGTGCCGGCTCACGTCGGCGCACCCTTCGTGGACCGCAGCCGTGGCAAAAGGCCACTTCACCACTTGTCGTCAGGACAACCTCTGGTATCTTTGTTTTGTGTCGGACGTAGCAAGCCATGACAGGAAACCATTGAGGCTGGCGGTTTGCGGCGCCTGCCAGGCCAAGCACTGGCTTTCGAGCGACCTTCCTCTTTTGGAGCCGGTTTCATGCACCAAGTGCGGCCACCCGGTGGTCGTGCCCACGCGCCTGCGCAATTTCGAGGTCCGTGAAGTCGTCGCCTCTGGCGGCATGGGCACAGTCTACCGGGCTTTCGATGTGCAGCTGGAACGCATGGTGGCGATCAAGATGCTCAAGCGGGAGATGGCCGAAGACAAGCAAGTGATGGAGAGTTTCTACCGCGAGGCCCGGGCCACGGCCGCGCTCAACCACACCAACATCATTCACGTCTACTCCTTCGATGAACATGAGGGCAGCCCCTACATCGTCATGGAACTGGCCGACCACGGCAGCCTGGACGCCTGGATTATCCGGGACGGAGTGGTGCCCGAGTTGAATGTGCTCGACCTCGGGATCAAGGTCGCCTCGGCCCTCGACAGC
>DASPXY010000667.1:0-5574 GCA_035637055.1 Gemmataceae bacterium
AAGCCGCCTGAAGGCGGAACTACAAACAAAACGCCCCACGGAACGCTTTCCGGGCTGTGGCCACGGCATCGTGACGCGGCCACAGCCCGGTCCTTTTCGCCAGGACCGCCCACCAAGACGATCCCCGTAAACCACTTGCCAGGGCCCACCATGAACCGCTTTCGCACTCTTTTGACTCTTTGTATCCTCTTTGCCGCCGTCGCGCCGCTCCAGGCCGACGAGGTGCGCACCCTGGACAACAAGGTTCTGACGGGCAAAATCACCAACGTGACCGACAAGGAGGTCACGATCCAGACCGCCGACAAGGGGGTGGTCGTCACGCCGATTCAGCAGGTCGTGACGATCGAGCTGGTCGCGCAGGGTAAGGTGAAGGGCGTCCCCGCAGGCACGAAGTACAGCGACGTTCGCCTGATCGACGAAACCGCGCTGTTGTGCAGCAAGGTGACGTTCGTCAAGGATGCTGTCCACCTGACGCTCCTGTCCGGGCAGCAGGTCAAGTTGAAGGCCGGCGACCTGCTCACCGTCCTGCACGGAGCTGAGAACGAGAAGATTCGCAAGGAGTGGGAAACGATCCTCGCCGAGAAGGACGTCAAACGCGACCGCGTCGTGATTCTTCGGGACGAGGAACTGAACGCCGTCGAGGGCACCTTTGGCGAGGTCGATCCGAAGGGGAAGACGGTTCAGTTCCGCCTCGAAGGCGGCATCAACCGGGATATTTCGTTCGACATCATCCAGGGGATGATTTTCTACCGCACCGAGGAGGTGACCAAAAGCCCTGTCTGCCAGGTGTACGACTTGCAGGGGAACACCCTGCCGGCGCGGAGCGTGGCCGTCAAGGGCAACGATTTCATCCTGACGACGGTCGGCGGCATCGAGATCACCTGGAACCGCGACACGATCGCCCGCCTCGATTACAACCTGGGCAAGCAGACGTTCCTCTCGGATGTCGAGCCGTCCAAGGTCGATGACGCCCAGTCGAAGGTGCTCGGTCGTTTCCCGGCGTACCGGGCTAACCTGAACCTGAGCGATACGCAAATCCAGATCGACGGCAAGCCGTTCCCCAAGGGGCTGTCGCTGTGGGCGCCGATCGGGTTGGAATACAACCTGCGTGGCAAGTACAAGGAGTTCAAGGCGCTGGTCGGCATCGACAACCAGGTCGGCGGCGGCGGCAAGGTGCGGCTGACCTTCGAGTGCGACGGCAGGGAGGTGAGGCGCTGCGAACTCGCGCCCGGCATGCCGACGCGGATCTTCGATGGCGACGGCAAGGAGTTGAAGCGCGACGACAAGGAGGCGAAGCGCGACGACAAAGAAACGAAGCGCGAGGACATCGTGGAGTTTTCCCTGGTCCGCGTGAATCGGCTGCGCATCATCGTGACCGCCGAGGACAGCCTGGGCTTCAGCGCCCACGTCGAAATCGCAGAGCCCCGAGTAACTCAGTGATCCCCTTCTTGCTCCCCTCTCCCCTTGCGGGAGAGGGGAGCAAGATGCAGACGCCCCCGAAGTGAAGGACCAACCATGCCAGTTGCCAAATCCCGTCTTTGTCTCACGACCTGCCTGCTCGCCGCCGCGATGGCTGCGGTCGTCCTGACGGCTGTGCTGTCCGCCCAAGGGCAGCAGCAGTCCGCCCTCGATGCCGTTCGCAAGGCCGAGGCGCAGCGCGTCGCCGTCATCGAGAAGGTCAAGCCGTCGGTGGTCGCGATCTTCGCCCCCGGCGGCCAGGGCGGCGGCTCCGGCGTCCTCATCAGCAAGGACGGCTACGCCCTGACCAACTGGCACGTCGTCAAGGGCGGCAGCGTCTTCCGCTGCGGGCTGGCCGACGGCGTCCTCTATCACGCCGTCCTCGTCGGGCTGGATAAGGTGGGCGATATCGCGCTCATCAAGTTGCTTCCCGAGAAGGGCAAGGACTTCCACTTCGCCGTCCTCGGCGACAGCGACACCGTCCATGAGGGCGACTGGTCCCTGGCGATGGGCAACCCCTTCCTGCTGGCGACCGACTTCAGCCCGACCGTGACGTACGGCATGATCAGCGGCGTTCACCGCTATCAGTATCCGTCGGGCGGCCTGCTCGAATACACCGACTGCATCCAGATCGATACGTCGATCAACCCCGGCAACAGCGGCGGCCCGCTGTTCGACATGAAGGGCGAACTCATCGGCATCAACGGCCGCGGTTCGTTCGACAAGCGCGGCCGCATCAACTCCGGTGTTGGCTACGCCATTTCGATCAACCAGATCAAGAACTTCCTCGGGCAGCTCAAGGCGGGCCTGGACACCGATCACGCCAGCCTCGGGGCCACCTGGATCACGCAGAGCGACCCGAGCGGTCTGGGCCGCGTCGTGGTGAGCTCCATCCTCGACAGCAGCGACGCCTCCCGCCGCGGCCTGGATATCGACGATGAGATTCTGAGCCTCGACGGCCGGCGCATCAACTCCGCCAACCAGATGCAGAACCTGATGGGCCTGTATCCGCGCGGCTGGCGCGTGCCGCTGGAGTTCCGCCGCGGCGAGCCGAGGGACAAGGACGACCCGGAGGCGTTCAAGGGCCGCAAGGAGATCCTCGTGCGGCTGATGGGCGCGATCGCCAAGCAGACCGGCGGAGCGCCCCAGCCGCCCCCCCCGGGACCGAAGCCGAAGATCGTTCCTGGCGTGCCGCAAGGCCCCTCGCCCGCGTCGAAGTTCTTCATCGCCAAGGCGAAGTTCGCCAACTACTACTTCAACCAGATCGAGCGCGACGAGCTGATGAAGGCGTTCACGAAGCAAGGCGACTTCTCGAAGGTCGGCGGCAACTGGACGCTGGAAGGCCGGTATCGGCTGCTGAAGTCCAATACGGCCAGCAAGGTCACGATCGAGGTTACCGAGAAAAAAGCGGCCGACGGCAAGGGATCGTCGCCGCTCGTCAGCCTGAAGTCCGAGAACGAACCGCTGCCCGAGGAACTGGAACCGTTGAAGTCGGCCGACCTGAAGGATCTGCAGAAACCGAAGGGCAGCGGCGGTTTCCTGCCCGCGCTCTACATCTACCACCGCTTCCTGACGCTGGGCGTGAAGGGCTTCGAGAAGCGCTGCGATCACGGCGGCCACGAGCCCTGCTATCCGCCGCGGGCCGATAACCGCCGCCCAGCCAGCCTGAAGGAACTGCGCATCGAGACCGACGTCCTGAACACGACCTGGGCGACGTTCACGACCAAGTGGTTCTTCACCCAGAACGACAAGCAGTTGCGGGCGTTTGAGCTGAGGGTGGATGACGAATCGGATCCGTGCGAAGTGTATCTGTCGGACTATCGGCAGGTGGATGGCCGCATGCTGCCGCACCGGATGCAGGTCTACCACGGCAACACGCACTACGCGACGTTCGAGTTCAGCAATTTCCGTCTCGCAGCCAAATGAAGAAGGTGGTGAGTGGTGAGTGGTGAGTGGTGAGTGAAGACAGGGCCGTCCTTCTTCACTCACCACTCACCACTCACCACTCACCACTCAGAAGGAGATATTCCACCCATGAGACTCCTCCCCCGGCGCCTCGTCATACTTGCCGCCGCGCTGCTCGCGTGTACGGCCATGATCGAGGCCCAGCAGCCGGTCACGAAGGTCGCCCGCGAGGCCAACCAGAAGCTCGTCAAGCTCTACGGCGCCGGCGGCTTCAAGGGCCTGCCCTCGTACGGCACCGGCATCCTGGTTTCGCCCGATGGCTATATCCTGACGGTCAATAACCACATTCTGACGACGCAGGATTTGCGCGTTCGCCTCGCCGACGGCCGCTTCTTCCATAACTGCAAGGTCGTCGCGCGCGAGCCGGACCTGGACGTTGCCCTGATCAAGATCGACGACAAGGCGGTGGACAAGCTCGCGCACTTCAACATCTCGCAGGCCGCGACCGCCCCGCTGGCGCAAAACGGCGACTGGGTGCTGGCCTTCAGCAATCAGTTCCAGATCGCGACGGGCAACGAGCCGATGTCGGTGCAGCGCGGCACGATCCAGGCGTACACTGAGCTGCGCGGCCGGCGCGGCATCTTCCAGGCGCCTTACAACGGCGAGGTGTACTTCATCGATGCCATCATCTGCAATCCCGGCGCGGCGGGCGGGGCCGTCACGAACCGCCGCGGGGAGCTGGTCGGCATCATCGGCCGCGAAATCAAGAACACCCTCAGCGACACCTGGATCAACTACGCCATTCCCATCCAGGCCAAGGTCGAGTTGCTCTTCGAGGACAAGGAGAAGGCTGTGATGGTTAGCCTGGCGGATTTTGTCCGCAAGGGGATGGATGGCACTTACAAAATTAGCAAAGGCCGGCCGAAGGACCGCGAAGCGGGCGACGGCTACACCGGAATCGTCCTGGTGCCGAATGTCGTGCAGGTAACACCGGCCTATGTTGAGGAAGTCATCCCCAACTCGCCCGCCGCGAAGGCTGGCCTGCGTCCCGACGACCAGATCGTGTACGTCGATGGCGAATTGGTGCAGAGCATCAAGGCGTTCAAGGAGATCGTCAAGTACGCCCAGCCGGGCAATGAGCTGGTCCTGGAAGTGCAGCGCGGGAATCGGCTCGCGACGGTTCGGCTCAAAGTGGAGAAGCACCCGCAAATCAAGGCGCCGTGAGTATCCCCAAGCCCACGGGCCGCGGCCCGTGGGCTTTTCTGAGGACATTCCCTATGTCGTTTCGACGCTTACTTGCCCTGTCAACCGTTCTGGCCGTGCTTGCCCTCTCCGGCGCCGCCCAGCCGCCCGCCGCGCAGGAAGACCTCAACGACTCCCACGAAAAGGTCATGAAGGAGGCCGTGCAGAAGGTCGCGCCCAGCGTGGTGCAGATCCTCACGCAAGGCGGTGCCGACATGGTCGTCACCGGCCCGAAAGGCGTGGTCTTCCGCAAGGGCCTCGGCCCGACCACTGGCGTCATCGTCAGCCCCGATGGCTACGTCATTTCCAGCGCCTTCAACTTCATCAACAATCCGACGACCATCCTCGTCGGCGTCGCCGGGCACAAGGAGCCGTTCATCGCGAAGCGCATCGCCACGGACAAGTCGCGCTTCCTGACGCTGCTGCATATGACCGACAGCGATGGCAAGCCGGTCAAGGGGCTGCCGGTCCCTGCGTTCGTGCCGCAGAAGGAATTGCAGGTCGGGCAGTGGTCGCTGGCGCTCGGCCGCACGCTGGACCTCAAGCGTACCGGGCCGCCCTCGGTCAGTTCCGGGGTCATCAGTGCCCTGGGCCGGGTCTGGGGCAAGGCGATCCAGACCGATGCCAAGGTGTCGCCGGTCAACTACGGCGGGCCGCTGATCGACGTGCAGGGCCGTGTTCAGGGCATCCTCATTCCGGCGTCGCCGCGCGGCGAGGAGGAAACGGCGGGCTTCGAGTGGTACGACTCCGGCATCGGCTTCGCGGTGCCGATGGAGCACGTCGTCAAGCTGCTGCCGCGACTCAAAGAGGGAAAGGATCTCAAAAAGGGCCTGCTCGGCATTCGCGTCAAGAGCCAGGATATGTACGGCGCCGTGCCGGAGATTGGCGAGGTGACGGCCAACTCCGCCGCTGCCCGCGCCGGCCTGAAACCGGGCGATGTGATCCTCGAAATCGACGGCCACCCGGTGG
>DASPXY010000668.1:0-10200 GCA_035637055.1 Gemmataceae bacterium
CGCCTGGAAAAACACTGGGAGGACACGGTCAGGGCGGGCAGTTAGTGTTCTTGGGTACACGGAGACTGCCTGCTCCCTAACCCCCTCCCCTGTCTCACTTGTGACTTGTGATAAGACCTTTGGTCTCCTGACCGTGCCACAACAATGCCACAACATCGTTCGTACTCCGGCGCAGCGAGGCAGAAGGGCAACTCGATGACTACCACATCGTCTCGCCTGTGCGCGCTCGCCTATCTCGCACTCGCCGTCCTCCCAACAGCCTCCGCCGCGGGTGGCGACGAGACGTTGCCTGCGGGGGCATTGCTTCGCCTGCGAACCGCCGCCGGCGCAGACGCGCCGAAGTACCCGGATCACCCCGCCTGTGTGGCGTTCGTCGCCTTTACCTCGGACGGCAAGGCGATCATCTCCGCAAATCGGCATGAGGGGGTGCGCCACTGGGACGCCGCTACCGGCAAGGAACTCGCCCGATGGCGCGACCGCGGTGCCGAACTTTGGGCCGCAGCGATGGCGCCCGATGGCCGCAAGGTGGTGTGGGGGCCGGGTTGGAATCGGCGGCTCTACATCTGGGATCCCGCCGGTGCCAAGAAGCCCTCCGAACTGGCGGTCAGCGAGGACAAGGGTAAGGCGCTCGCCTTCTCCCCCGACGGCAAACTGCTTGCTGGTGGCAAGAGCCGCTACGAGGATGGCGTCGTATCGGTGTGGGATTGGCCAGCCGGCACGAAACGCCACCAACTCCGCCTCAAACTCGGCGACGTCATGGCCCTCGCGTTCTCCCCTGATGGCAGCATTTTGGCCTGCGGTGCCATCGGCGGCGTCCGCCTCTGGGACGTGAAGACCGGCCGCGAGTTGCGCACGCTGCCCGCTCGCTCTGCCTGCGCGCTGGCCTTCTCTCCCGATAGTAAACTGCTGGTCACGCCGCACGGTAACGAATCGGGACCAATGACCATCTGGGATGTCGCCACTGGCAAGGCCGTCCGCCAGTTGACGCCGCTCGTGACCGACGGCCGCTACGGGTGGACGGCGGCGGTGGTGTTCTCCGCTGATGGGCGCACGCTCGCTTCCGTCGGGGGCGATCGGTGCCTGCGCGTGTGGGACGTGGCTGCCGGCAAGGAACGCTGCATTTTTCGCGGACACACCGGACCGGCCATGTCGGTTGCCTTCGCGCCCGACGGCAAGCGGTTGGTGACCGGGGGCGGCGATTGCACGATCCTCGTCTGGGACACCTGGGGCCTGTCGATGCCGTCAGCAACCGCCTTGGCAGACGGCGGCTCAGCGGCGCTCTGGCGCGCCCTGGCGCGCGAAGAGGGCGAGCCGGCGAAGCAGGCGCGCAAGCGGCCGAACAAGGAGGGAATCCCGGTCCTGCGCGAGGATCTGCGGCAGGCGCACCACGCGATCGGCCTGCTCGTTGCCTCGCCGGAGAAGGCTGTGCCCTGGCTGCGCGAGTGGCTGAAGCCCGCCGCGCCGGAGCGGCTCCGCCAGTTGTTCACCGACCTCGACAATCGGCAGTTCGCCGTTCGGGATAAGGCCACGCAGGAACTGGAGCACTTCGGTCAGGATGGGCTGCCGGCGCTCCGCAAACACCTGCAAACCTCGCTGCCGCTGGAGGTAAAGCGGCGCATCGAGCAGATCATTGAGCGTCTGGAGAAGGCCCCACCCTTTAGCCAGGGGCGCGCGACGCTGCGAGCCATCGAGGCCCTGGAGTACATCGGCACCGTCGAGGCCAGGCAACTCCTCGAAAGCCTCGTTCAGAGCGCCCCCGACGAACGGCATCGGCTGGAAGCGAGGGCGTCGTTACAGCGTCTGCGCAACCGCCCTGCACCGTCACCGCCGAGAACCGCCGGTATTGCACCATGACGACCTTTGAAGGCACTTTTGCGCCGCCGCAGGGCCGTTTCGCCCTCGTGGCGGCGCGCTTCAATCACTTCATCGTTGAACGCCTGGTTGAGGGGGCGCTTGACGCCCTGAAACGGCATGGCGTCGCCGATGATGCGATCGACCTAGCGTGGGTGCCCGGATCGTTCGAGATCCCGCTCGTCGCCCGGCGCCTGGCGGGCAGCGGTGGTTATGCCGCGGTCATTTGCCTGGGGGCCGTCGTCCGCGGCGATACCGACCACTACGATTATGTCGCCGGGGGAGCCGCGAACGGGATCGCGCAGGCGGCGCTCGCCACAAACGTGCCGGTGATCTTCGGCGTGCTGACGTGCGACACGCTCGAACAGGCGATCAACCGCGCCGGCGCCAAAGCGGGCAACAAGGGCTTCGAGGCGGCGCTGGCCGCGATCGAGATGGTCAATCTGCTGCGGCAACTGCCGCAGCGCTGAAGCAGTACGGAGTACCAAGTACAGAGTACGAAGTACGGAGTACGCCAACCGGGGTGGACGGCTCAACCAATTCCTCCGTACTTCGTACTCTGTCCTTGGTACTCCGTTCTCGGTACTTCCGCCCGCACTCGTCACCTCCTCCCTCGTCTGCTATCCTGAGATTAGTCATCGCCAGTCCCTAACCAGAGAAAGCCACGCATGCCTCTCGACCCTTACGCGGCTTGCCCGTGCGGCAGCGGCAAGAAGTTCAAATGGTGCTGCCAGCCCATCCACGAGGAACTCGCCCAGGCCTTCGCGCAGGACGAACAGGGTCAGCACGAGACGGCCCTCAAAATGATTGACCAGATAGCAGTCAAGCACCCCGACAATCCCGAAGTCTGGGGCCGCAAGGCGCAACTGCTCTTCCAACTCGAACGTCCCGAGCATGCCGAGGAGGCACTGCAGAAGGCGCTCGACCTCAATCCGAACTATCCCTATGGCCACTATCTGCGAGGCCGCTTCCGCCAGTTTGAGGGCGAGCTGCCCGGCGCCGTGCTGCTGTTCCGCAAGGCCGCCGAGTTGTACGACCCGGCCGCGACACCGGTCCTGGCCGAGATCTTCATGGCCATCGCCGACTGCGAGTTGAAGCTCCATCACCCCATCGCCGCCCGGGCCGCGCTGCAACTCGCCATCCGCTACGACCCCGCCAGCCAGGAACTGCGTCAGGGCCTCGAACAGATCTTCGGCGAGCAGTCGCGGTTCCCCTCGGCGGCGCGACGTGACTACAAGTTCCTCGGCCCAGCGGCCAACGCTTCCCCGGAGCGACGGGCCGCCTGGCAGCGTGCCCTCGGCGAAGGCGCCACGGGCAAACTCAGCGACGCAGCCAGGGCCTTCGAGCGGCTGACCGAGGAGGACGCCAACGACTCCGCTGCCTGGTACAACCTCGCCCTGACCCGCGCCTGGCTCGGCGATCATCCGCGGGCTGTCGATGCCCTCGACCGCTACGTCACCCTCGAAGCGGATGAGCAGCGCGCCGCGGCGGCCTGGGAGCTGGCCGAAGTGCTGCGCTGCGGCCACGGGATGGAGAACAACACGGACTATCTCGAACACACTTACACCTTACCGATGCGCGACCCACAGCGCGTCGTGCAACTGCTGGGCGAGTGGGAGAAGGAACGCCGGCTGATCGGCGCGCAGGTCGATCGGGAGCAAGGCATCCTCACCGCCCTCATTCTCCAGCGCGTCACGGGACTGACCCCGGAGCATGCGGCCGCGCAGGCGCCCGGGCTCGGCGCGTATGTGCTGATCCACGGCAACTCGCTGCGCCTGTGGAACACCAACCGTGCTGTCCTCGACGCCATCCTCACGGAGTTGCGCGAACGCGCCGCCGGCGCCCTGGCAGAGCCGCATCACCGCACCGGGCCGCCGCAGTTCACCGAGGCGACGGCCGACGCCCTGGTTTTCCCGCTCAGCGCCACGGACGAGGAGACCGCGCGGATGCGCGTCCGGCAGAGCATGGAAAACTACTTCGAGGAGGTGTGGATTCATCGGCCGCGCGTGGCCCTGCAGGGCGTGCCGCCGGTCGATGCCGCCGGCCACGGCATTCTCCGCAAGAAACTGCGTGGGGTGGTCGCCTTCCTCGACGAGTGCAGCAAGCTGGCAGGATATCCCTACGATTTCGATCGTCTGAGGCGCAAACTCGGCTTGCTCGAAGCACCTGCGCCCGTTGCGGGCGCGCCAGCGGCGGCTCCCGACCTCGATGCCCTGGGTGCGGCGGAACTCGCTGGTCTGGAAGTTGCGTCGCTGCCCGACGAGCAACTCGAACGGGCGTACCAGGCCGCGATGAAACTGGACGCGCGCGCGCTGGCTGGGCGGTTCGCGAAGGCCATTGTGGACCGGCCCGCTCGTGCTGAGCGCCCAGATCGTTACACCTGGTTCAACCACCTGATCAACCTGGCGCTGGCGGAAGGCAAGAGCGACGAGGCGATGGCCTATCTCCATGCCGCCCAGAAGGCCGACAGCGAACACAACGAGGGGCGGCGGCAAAACGATTACGACCTGCGGCGCGGCCAGATGCACGCCAAGCGCGGCGAGTTGGACGCGGCCCAGGCGGTCTTCGAGGCGCTCATTGAGCGGGTGCCGGGCGAGATGCGCTACCGGTCGAGCGCTGCCGAGGCCATGCTCTCGGCGCGGCAGGGTGCCCGGGCGCTGCGGTTCGCGGAGGCGGGACTGGCGCAAGCGCGGAAGCAAAACAATCGCGACGCGGAACAGCAATTCCTGGAGTTGGCGTCGTCAGCGAAGAAGTACGGCGGCTGACCAGATCGTCCGTGGCACAGGCGTCTCGCGTGTGCTTGGTCAGCGCACAGGCGAGACGCCTGTGCCACGGAGCGATCGTTGTTCCAGCCGCCGCAATGCCAGCCGGGCCTGACGTGTTTGCCGCGCCTCGGCGGCGCCCTCGGCGAGCCGCTGCAAGTAAGCGCGCGCCGCCGGTGTCCCCAGCACCTCGAGCAGCCGAACTCCCCAGAGCGCACGCGCGATCTCGACCGAGTCGGGGAGCTTCGCCAGCAACTGCTCGCACCGCCTGCCCGTCTCCAGCAAGGGCACCTCGGCCAGCGCGCGGCGCAGGACGGGTTCCGCGAGGTCGCCGAGCTGTTCGAGTTCCCGGCTTGCCTGCTCGCGCGTGCCGAACCGCGCACTGCCCAGGTCGCGGAGCAACGTGTCGAGCCGCTCCGCCGACACCGGCCGGATGGGGGCGAGCCGCTTCTCCAGCAAGGCGACCGTTTCCCGCGGCATCTGCCTCAACCTGCAAAACGCGCCGTACGCCTTGAGGCGGTCCGCGTCTTTCATATCCACCCATAAAGCATCGAGATTATCGATCTTGTCGTTGGCGGCGAAGGGCGTCATGTCCCAGGCGACGGCGGTGGTGTCTTCCGAACCCGAAAGGAGGGCCTTGCCGTCCGGGGTGAAGGCGACGGAGGTGGTCCAGCCGCGATGGCCGTCGAAGGTGTGGACGTCGCGGCGCGTGGCGATCTCCCAGAGGCGCACCTTTTCCAGTTCGGTCATCGCGAGATAGCGGCCGTCGGGCGAGAACGCCAGCGACCAGGTGCCGCCGTGGTTGACGCGCCACTTCAGGCTGGCCAGTTCCTTGCCGGTGTCGGCCTCAAAAATGCGGATCGGCTCGCTGTAGGCGACCAGCAGTAATCCATCCGGCGAGTATGTCAGCTGGTGTCCCCGGCACGGCGCCTTGTACGACAGCTTGCCCGTCGCCACGTCCCAGACGTACAGATCGTTGGTCGTCGAGGCCAGTCGTTCGCCCGTCGGTGAGAAGGCGAGGTAATAGCTGCCGCCTCGTTGCTGGGACAACGTGAGGCGTTCACGCCCGGTTTGCACGTCCCACAGATGGAGTTTCTCGTCGTCGATGCTCTGCGAGGCCAGGGTTTTCCCGTCCGGAGAAAACTCCAGCGAAACGATGCGGCCGCGGGCCTTGATCTGCCGTTGCAGGACGCCGGTGGCGATGTCCCAGAGGGTGATTTCTTCGATATGCGAGAGGGCCAATGTCCGGCCGTCGGGCGCGAAGCGCGCCTGCCAGAGACCCACGCCCGGACGCGCGAAGCGGCGCAGCGTCTTGCCCGTGGTCATGTCCCAGAGGCGGGCCTCGTCGTCGTAGTAACTGCCGGTGACGGCGGTTTTGCCGTCCGGCGCGACGGCGAGGGTGCCGATGCCGCGCTGATGGGCGTCAAAGGCGTGTCGCGGCTCACCTTTTTGGAGATCCCAGAGGGTAATTCGCGCCAGCACGGCGCCGGAGGCTAATGTCCTTCCGTCCGGGGAGAACGCCAGGGCCAGCGGCAGGAAGTCATTGCCCTTTTTCAGCGGCGGCAGCGGCTTGCCTTTGTCGATATCCCAGAGGTGAATTTGACGGCTGCCGGAAGCGGCGACGATGGCACCGTCCGGAGAGAGGGCGAAATGATCGAACGAACAGGTACTCGGGCAGTTGACCACCCGCTTTTCCTGGTGATCCGCTCCCCAGAGCCGCAAGGTTATGCCGTCTTTTCCTGGCCCGACGGAAACCCAACGCCTGCCGTCGGCGGTGTAGCCGATCACCCGGCTCTCGTAGGTTGCCTGAGTGAACTTCCGCACTCTGCGTCCGGACAACGGATCCCACAGGGCGAGGGCGTAGTCGTCGCTGCCGCGCTGCTCCAGTTGGATACGACCGCCGGTAATGGGGAGTTGCGCCCTGCCCCCCGAGAGCAGGGACTTGCCGTCGGGGGTGAAGGCCAACGACAAGACACCTCCCTGGTGCGCGATCCACTTCCGCAGTTCGGCGCCATCGGCTTGGCGCCAGACATAAATGCGGTGGTCCGCGCCTGTCGCGAGCAATCTGCCGTCCGGCGAGACCGCCAGGGCACTCACCCCGTTCGGGTGCTTCAGTGTCGGCCCTGCTTGTTTGCCCGAGGCGAGATCCCAGAAGCGTACGGTCCCGTCCATGCTCCCCGAGGCCAGCAGTGTCCCGGGTTTGTTGGTCCCGACGACGAAGGCCAGGGCGCGAATCGTTTCCGCATGGCCGGTGAAGGTGTGCAGTTCCTGGCCGGTCGCCGCGTCCCAGACCCGAACGACGCCGTTCCGCCCGCCGGAGGCCAGCAGTTTGCCGTCCGGGGAGAAGGTGAGCGCCTCGGTCGCGTCATCGCCCCGCAGGCGCAGCGTGCCGAACCGGGCAAGGGCGCCCTTCGGGAGAGGATCCCCAAACAGATCGTTTTTCTCCCTGGTCAGCTCGCCGGCGCTGGCGCTTCCCCTAGCGAGGATCAGCAGGCCAACCAACGCGAGTTTGCGGCATGAGTGGCGCCAGTTCATCGGATGGTTGTCCCTGAAAAAACCGCTCTCGTCACCCGCAGAAGAGTATAGCCGCCGAGGCGCCGGGGAGGTTGTAACTGTTGCGTAACGTGTTGCGACGGGGGCGCAGCAACCCGACCCTGGCCGGGCTGGAAACCGAGGGCCAGGCTTTTTCCCTTTGACCTTGACCAGAGCGCCCAACCTTCATACGGTAATGGTTTCTTGATGTATTGGGTCCGTCCCTCACACGCGATCCACGTAGGCTTTACCTTCCTTTAGAGGCGACGATCCCTGGCCGACGGGAGAGAAGTGCATGCCGACGATCAATCAGCTGGTGCGCAAGCCGCGTGTCCAGCAGTACCGCAAGCCGAAACACCCGGCCCTGCTGGGCTGCCCGCAGAAACGCGGTGTGTGCCTGCAGGTCAAAATCATGACGCCCAAGAAGCCGAACTCCGCCCTGCGGAAGGTGGCGCGCGTTCGCCTCTCCAACGGCATCGAAGTGACGGCCTACATCCCCGGTGAGGGGCATAATCTGCAAGAGCACTCGATCGTGCTCGTTCGCGGTGGTCGCGTCCGGGATCTTCCCGGCGTGCGCTACCACATCATCCGCGGCGTCCTCGATTCGCAGGGGGTCGCCGATCGGAAACAGGCGCGGTCCAAGTATGGGGCCAAGCGCGAAGGCGGCTAAGGGGATCAGCCGGCGCGGCGACGCCGTCGCGCGTGACTGATCCCTGCCTTCTCCTGGTGGTGTGGTACGCTTCCGAATCCCGCGAGGACTGCCGTTCATGACGGAGATGAAGCTCGACCTGGATTTCGCCTGTTGTACCTGTGGGTCGCCAATGGGGGTGACCTTGAAATGTGCCGGGAAGGGCCTGGCGGGCGCCGCTCATGCGGTGGCCGCCGTCAAGGTGCCCTGCCCGACCTGCGGCAACATCAACGAACTGTATTTCGAGCCGAGCGGCACCATTCACGCCGTCGCCCCGTACTCCGGCGGCCGGCGTGTCCCGGAGCCCTCGGTGAATTAAGTCTCTGGTTCGTAGTCCCGCCTTTAGGCGGTTTGACATCACGCCGCCTGAAGGCGGGACTACGAACCAACCCCTGACCCCTGGAAGGATATGGCCCGTAAACGTACTGCCAGCGCCGAAACGCTCAAACCGGATCCACGCTACAACTCGAAGTTGGCCAGCAAGTTCGTCAACTGCCTGATGTGGCAGGGCAAGAAGGCGACCGCCATGCGCATCTTCTACGGCGCCCTCGACCAGATCAAGAAGCGCATGCCCGACGTCGAGCCCATCGACGTCTTCACGCAAGCGGTCGAACACGTCAAGCCGTCCGTCGAGGTGCGCTCCAAGCGCGTCGGCGGTGCGACGTATCAGGTGCCGATGCAGGTCAACAAGACCCGTCAGCAGAGCCTCGCGATTCGTTGGATCATCGGCGCCGCCCGCGGCAAGGCGGGCCGGCCGATGTTCCTGCGCCTGGCCGACGAGTTGATGGCCGCCTACCGCCGCGAGGGCGAGGCGATGACGAAGCGCGAGAACACGATCAAGATGGCCGAGTCCAACAAGGCCTTCGCTCACTTCGCCTGGTAGCCAGAACGCGCGGGCCAGACCGCCGGGTTTACCCCCGGCGGCTCGTCATCAAGGCAACGAGCGGCGGGCCCGTCGCGGCAGCGACACCCCACAAACCCCCGCCGGCCTCCAAGGGGGTCCGCTCAATCCGACCGGCGCTGACGCCCGATCGCATTGCACGCGCCGTTGATCAGGGTGATCTGCCACAGGGCCATCACCGTGATGACGACCATGCACATGACGATCATCATCAGCGGCAGCGCCAGCATGGCAGACTCGCCGCCCCTCCCTGGCTGCATCTGGATGCTCATCGTGAGCAGCATAAAGAACAGGAAGGCGCCGATCACCAGCAAGGGCCAGGTCGCCAGGTAGCCGTTGGCGCTGCCCGAGAGCCCCGGCCGGTTGCAGGCCTGGCCGATCCCCGAGTAACACAGCACGCTGAGGTTCATCGCTGCCAGGAACCCGAGGATCAGCCCCGAGAACAGGAGCACGGCCACGAAGGGGCCCGTGTCGCGCGGGAGACCGGCGGCTGGGTCGCCCATGAAGACCAGCGGACCACCTGGGCCCCCAACGTCGCCGTGGCGGTCCTTCAACGACAGCAGCACGACGATCAGTTGGCACAGCAGGCACACCAGGCCGCAGACCAGCCCAAGGATGGCCTTCCCCTTGATTTGCGACTGGTCGGGGGCCGCGCACAGGAACCCCAGGCCGATCACGTAAACCACCAGAGCCACCCGGGCGAGCCAGGCCAGGACGGTGCTTGCGGTTTCAAAGAACGCCTGGCTCCGCGGGCCGGGGGGGTTGAATCGGTCGATCTGGCGGTGCATCTCGCTTTGGAGCGTGACGATCTGGATGAGCCCCAGAAGCAACTGCAGGACCATCGCCACCAGGAAGACGATGATGGCGATGCGCATGACCCCTAGCCCGGCGGGCACAACTCCCCAGCCTGCGACGGCGTAGGCGGGCGCTTCGCCATAATCGCGGCCGATGCTTGGCGCAGGCGGATACGGGTCTGCGCCGGGAAATTCCTTGGCGGCGGGAGGGGGAGAGCTGGCGAAACTGGTCCCTCCCGGGACCGTGACCATGTTCTGGCATTCGGGGCAGCGGTGCCGCAGGCCCGCCAGATGCTCGTTGACCGCGATGCGGCGTTCGCAGACGGGGCAGGTGAAGGTGATGGGCATGGAAGAGGCTCCCAAGGGGATTGCTCGAAGTGGGCCGCGACGCTGGGCCCGCTCCCATCCTATGGCCGCCCGCGCCCGAGACCAGCGTAACCGGCGGCACCTGGGCGCCCTTTGGCCGCTCGCGTTCGGTGACGGAGCGGAACCTGAGCCACACTTCTGCCTCATCCCGGCCGAAGGGTCAGATCCGGCGACGCGCCATCCCTGAAAAAGTACCATTACTCCAGCCGAAGACCTGGAACCCGATCGCAGGGTTCCAGGTCTTTTTTGATATACTCACGAAGTACGGTGGCACAGGCGTCTCGCCTGTGCGCTCACTGTCAAGCA
>DASPXY010000669.1:0-4146 GCA_035637055.1 Gemmataceae bacterium
CTTCCTCGGCGGCGTCTCTGCGTCAAGCCTCGCCATCTCCTCGGCGATCGTCCGCACCCGGACGGCCCACCCCTCGGACGCCACCAGTGCCGCTCGACGCTGGTCGTTCTCCGGGGAGCGGTCCGCGATCGCTTTTTCCAGGGCCGCGATCCAGCCCTCCACGCCCTGGGCAAGGCGCACTTCCGGCTCATACACCCTCACCTCGGGCAGCGGCGTGGAGACCACCGGCAGGCCTGCGGCAAGGTATTCCCGCAGTTTGATCGGGTTCATGTTCCGCGTCAGCTCGTTGATTTTGTGCGGGATCGTGGCCACGTCGAAGCCCCGCGAGTAGTGCGGCAACTCAGTGTGCGGCTTCTGGCCGAGGAAGTGCATGTTCGGAACTTGCCGGAACCGCTCGATGTCGGTCTGCACCTTCCCGACCAGAGCAATCGACCACTGCGGGCGGCGACGGGCAACCTCTGCGAGCAGGTCGAGATCTTGCCAGTCCTGGATCAGGCCGTAATAACCGATGACTGGGCGCGGCAGATCCTTGAGATCGTGGGCCACGGGGAAGGTGGGGTCCAGCGCCTGGGCGAAGTGGTCATACAGCACGCCGTGTGGCACGAAGATCGTGTTGCGGTTATAGGGCTGCTTCGACTGGTAAAGCGCCTGGCTGGTCGTGATGACCAGATCGGACATCTCGCACAGCTCGCGGTCGAGCCGCCGCGTGGTTTCCACATCGTAGCCGGGAAAGGCGGCGAACTCGTCCACACAGTAGTAGACGACGCGCTCCTCGCCGAAACTGCCGACCAGGGGCCCGATGTCCGCCGTGAAGCTCCAGAGTTGGCGCCGCCCGGGCATGCTGCGTAAGGCGTTGCGAGTCTGGACGGTGAGCAGCCAGCGGTTGAGCCGCTGCGCCAGCGCCGAACTCGGCAGCGGGACGACCAGTGGGGTGAGCACCCAGAACCGCTCGCCGACCTGCACGAGCCCGTTACCGAACTGCTTCAGCTTCTCGACGATCGAGCTAAAGTCGCGGCGGTTCAGCGAAGGGCGGCGCGAGGCGTGCCAGTTGATCCACAGCACGTGGTTCGACTTCGCCAGTTCGCGCATCACGTGGTGCTTGCTCGTCGGGTCGAAGAAGTAATTGTTTGCCAGGCAAATAATCGTCTGATCTTTCATCGCTCGGCTTTCTTCCAGGTGACGCGCTCGATGCCGGTGAGTCCGCGCAACGACCCCAGCCAGGCCGCCGCGTTGACCATGCAAAAGTAGAAGGGAATGCCTACCGGGGCCGGCCAGCGGGCGTTCGGCCGCGTGCAGCCGATGAGTGCGCACCCGTAGAACACCGCCTGGGCAACTCCCAGGACCACCGGCAAGGTGTCCGGAGCCGGCCGCCACAGCAGGGCGATGTTGATGCCCAGGATGAGGAGCAGCAGCCACGGCACCAGCCAGCGCATCACCTTGTGCGAGACGTAGGACCAGAACAGCTGGGGCCGCAAGGGGCTGGGCACGCCCTGACCGCGCAGGAGCTCGCGGAAGGCGCCGGCCACGATCCGCACCTTGCGGCGGAATTCCTGGCGGACGTCCACCGTGGCGTTCTCGGTCGCGACGGCCGACGGGTCGTAGAGCACCCGCTTGCCGGCCAAGGCGACGTTCATGCCGATGATCAGGTCATCGAGAATCGTGTCGCCCGGTAACTGGCGGAACAGCTCCTTGCGAAGGGCGTACATGCCGCCGTCCACCGTCACCGTCGATCCCAGCTCGGATTCGCTCAGCTGGATAAAGCGCTCGTATTTGTAGTACAGGCCCTCCCCTTCACCGAAGGGGGCGTCTTCACTCTGAAGGCGAACGTCACCCGTGACGGCACCGACCGTGGGGTCCGCGAAGTGCCGGACGAGGCGCGTCAAGGCATCGGGGAGAAACATTACGTTCGCGTCGCAGAGCACTACGATCTCACCCGACGCGGTGGGAATGGCCCGGTTCAGGACGGAGATCTTGCCGCCGCGCGGCGTGAACGCGAGCAACTTCACCCCCCGGGGTTCGTACTCGCGCACGACTTCGTTGGTGCCGTCCTCACTGCCGTCGGAGGCGACGAGGATTTCCAGGCGGTCGGCCGGGTAGTCGAACTTTAGGCTATTTTCGAGCTTCTCCCGGATCACCTTCCGTTCGTTGTAAGCGGGAATGATCAGGGTCACCCACGGTCTGATCTCTCCCACCTCGTGCCGCCGCTTCCCCCCAGAAAGACGCAGCATCCCAAGCAACAAGGGGTAGCCAATGTAGACGTAGGTGACCAGGATTATCGCGGCGGTCAGAATGCCCCCCAGCACATCGCTCCAAACGAGTTGGTCCATGACTCCAGCATCCTGAGCCCCCGCAGAGCGAAGGCAACCCTTGGGGCAAGTTATCGTTCCGTTGCATTGCCCCTTAATGCAAATGGGAGACCATGCGTCCTGCTGGCGACTGTTTTCTCGAATGTGACAGAACAAGCGATGCTTAAAGGAGTTGTGGCAACAACGTGAAGGGTGATAGTTATCACAATGGGGTGGAATTGCCGATCAGGCGAAACACCGCAACTCGGGTGTAAACAAGGGTTGACAACCTAGCCCGGCTTCCTCGCGACGAGGATCTGGTAGAGGCCGAGCTTCGCGGCATCGCGCAGGCCATCGTAAAGGGGCAGGAGGCCGATGGCCCGGAGTGATCCCAGCAACTTGGGGGCGCTCAGCACGCGGAAGATGCCGGCGTAGAAGTAGTCGAAGAGGAACGTCCGGTGGTGCAGGATGGCGTAGCCTCGAGGGAGCAGGCGGCGCAGTTCCGATGGCGTCATCCAGTATTCCAGAATCTGCTCGCCGCTGTTGGTCGCGTCCCACCATCGCCGCACCCGCTGGTTCGGTGTGGTGAGGATCAGATAGCCGCCCGGCTTCAGGATGGCATCGACCGTCACAATGAAGGCGGCCTTGTCCTCGATGTGCTCGATGACCTCGGACGAGACGACGAGATCGAACCTCTCGGCGGGGCGCCAGGTGAGGATGTTGGCCGCCTCGAAGGAGGCTTGCGGATAGCGCTGGCGGGCAATCGCGGCGCCCTCAGGGGAGAGTTCGACACCCTTCACCCGGCCGAACTTGCTGAGTTCGGCGGAGAGCCATCCGGTGCCGCAGCCGAAATCGCAGATGCTGAAGGACTTGCGGCCTGAATGCCGAAGGGCGAGGGCGACAGCGGCGTAAATTTCGCCCAGTCGCTCCACCTCGGCGGGGTTGAGCGCCGTGGGCCTCTCGGCCCAGTAACGATCGTAAAAGCGCTCCTGCTCCTTGAGTGAAGCCGTCATCACTTTTTCCCGATGAGTGAAGGTCGTAGAACGCCCCGGTTGCGGGCTGGCGACCGAATGATGGTTAATGCAGCACAATATCGCGGGATTTGAGCCTTAATATCATCTACTGAAGTTGGAACGCCGGTCAGGGCAGTCCTTATCCTTGCTGTCCCAGCCAGGTTGTTAACGTCCGATAAACCAGATGGCGCGTGTAGGAGAGATATGTCCACCCGCCCTGGAGCAGGCAAGACAGGTGCAGGCGCCACGCGCGGGTCAAATGGTTCAGAGAGAGGCAAGTAGCAGAAGCGGTGTGGTATGTGTTCACTCGCTTTGCGGACAGGTTAGCACGGGCAGCGCGCGGAACCGATGCGTACATGTAATCAACAACGGCGAGGGAGTTAAGAATTGACTCCATCGACTGCTGTTTCGAGGCCGAGCCCTCTGTGTCCGATAAACGGAAGGTTGGGGGCTCGACGAAGCAGAATTTCTTGCCGGCCATCAGAAGTTGGAACGCCAGCGTGGTCCACTCCAAGTATTTAACCAGAGACTTGAAGAACTCGGCAGGCACCGTCGCCGATCGGTAGAGGCCGCCACACGAGGCCAGCCAGTTATTGACATAAAGCGCCTCTAAAGGATCGCTTTTCACCGCGTGCATGTCCCGAATTAGTAGCTCGCCTGCCGTGTTAAAGCCGTTTCCTACCGCAATATCGGCGCGATTGGCCTCCAGTTCCTTGGCGCGAGAGACCAGCGCGTCGGGTAGGTACTCGTCATCATCATCCAAGAATGCGAACTGGGCGGTCGTCACAGCTAGTCGTCCCTGATAAAGGGCGTTTGGAAGGCTGGCTTCTCTTAAGCGCAGGACTCGA
>DASPXY010000670.1:0-3050 GCA_035637055.1 Gemmataceae bacterium
CGAGCGTGCGGGCATTGACCGTGGGAGTATTGGAGAGCGTACTCGAAGCGTTCAGGACGGTGTGGCCTGTGCCGCTCATGGTGCCACCGCTCCACGCCGCCGTATTCTCTCTGCGCAACATTGGTCCAGATGCGAAAGCAGCGGTGCCCGCCCTCTTGGAGATCGTCAACACCAAGGAGTCTGCGTTGCGCGGGGCGGCCCTTATGACCCTCGCCAAGATCGTGCCCAACGACAAGAAATTGGTGCCGCTCTGTGTGCAATTCCTCAAGGACAAAGACCCACAGCTGCGCGCCTTTGCCGCCAAGGCACTCGGCTCCCTTGGCACAGCCGCCCACGCGGCGATCCCGGACCTGATCGAAGCGCTGAAGGCCGAGGGCTTCACGAATGCGGCGCAGCGGGCAGCGGTCCTCGGCAACATCCTCACCACCTTGGAGCAGTTTGGGGCTGACGCCGGGGTGGCGGTGCCGATTATCCGCGTCCTGGCCAACGACGCAGACCGCCATGTCCGCGACTCGGCGCGGCGCGCCTTGAAGAAGCTCGACCCTGTCCCCTGAATTGGCAGCCGTCGCGTCCTCTACCGAGAACAGCGCTGCAGGGACGCCCGCGCCTCGCGCGTCAGGCGTGTGGGCGCCCCGCCCGCCAACACGCCCAACACCTGCCGCGCCGCAGGAGTGCCGATCCGCTCCAGGAGGGTCAGTGCCCGCAACGTCCGCAGGTGTTCGGGCGACAGAGCGATCTTGTCGAGGCGGTCGAGCAACTGCTGCACGCGCCGCTGTCCCTCCAGCGAGCGCTGCTCGGGGAGTGCCTTGCGCAGCGCGTCCTCGGCTTGCTCGGCGTAGCCTGCGAGTTCGCTGAACGCCTTCTGCCGCACCGCGAAACTCTTCGCCTCCAGGTCCAGGATCAGTTGCCCCACGCGCTTGAGGTCTGCCGCGGGCGCCGGCTTGAGGCGTTCCTTCAGGAAGGGAATGGTCTTGTCCGGGACGCGCGCGAGCAGGCCGATCGCCTGATAGCCGAGCGCCGCGTCACTGCCCGCCAGCTGCTCCCACAAAGCCTGGAGTTCCTCCGAAGACACCTTGGCCGGTCGCGGGCCAGGGCCGGGCGTGAAGCGTTCGACTGCCCACGCCAGCACGTTGCCGTCGCCGCCGCCCGTCAGCAGCGTCTTGCCGTCCGCCGCAAACGCCACACAGGTAACCTGGCCCGTGTGTCCCTGGATCGGGTAAAGCTCCGTGCCGCTGTGCAGACACATCACCTCTCCCTTGTCCGTAATGACCTGGTGCAGGCTCTTGCCGGCGGAGAGGTCGCGCACGAAGACCGCGTCTTCCGAGCCGTGTCCCCAGCCTCGCATCCGCCCGTGCGTGTGCGCCAGGAGGCGGCCGTCCGGGGAGAATGCCAGCCGTTTCGTCGGCACCGCCAGGTCCGCCAACCGCAACACCTCCTTGCCGGTGGCCAGCTCCCACACCCGAATCGTGTGTTTGCTGAGAATGAGCCGCAGCCCCTGCGTCTGGATGCTCTCGCTGGTCGCCAGCAGCCGGCCATCCGGCGAAAACGCGACCGCCCAGCAATGCAGCGCCTCGAAGCCAGGCTCCTCTTCACGACCCCGGCGATCATGCAATTTGAGAGTAAGTAACTCCTTCCCGGAGGTCATGCGACAGATGCGGACGGTATCGGAGCCGGTGAACTCATCGGGAACGCCGCCGCTGTACGCCAGCAGCTCGCCGACCGGCGACAAGGCGGCCGTGTGGACCGATCGGGCCGGCAGTTCAAACGCCCCCATCGCCTTGCCGCTCAGATCCCAGCCTTGCAGTTGCCCCTGCTGGCTGCACGCCCAGATCGACTTGCCGTCCGCGGCGAACGTCAGCGACAGGATACTGCCCGACTTCAGCCGCAGCAGCTCCTTGCCGTCGGCGACGCGCCAGAGGCAGACCTCGCCGTGTTTGCCGCCGGAAGTGAGCAGCCGGCCGTCCGGCGAGAACGCCAGCGCGGTGACGCCGCTGACGTGGTCCGCCAGGCGATGCAGGCGCTTGCCCGTCGCCGCCTCCCACAAGAACAGCTTGCCATCCTGACCACCCGAGGCGACCGTCTTGCCGTCTGGTGTCTGGGCGACGCAAGCCACCTCGTGCGCATGGACCGGGTAGGGCTGAATCTCCTTGCCGCTGGGCACGTCCCACAGGCGTATCGTGCCGCCGGGGACCGACCAGTTCAGCCGCGTCACACAGGCCAGCGTCTTGCCGTCGGGTGCGAAAAACAGGGTCGGCCAGCCATTGCCAACCTTTCCCTCCAGACGGCGGACCTCCTTGCCCTCGACTGCACCCAGCAGGGAAATTGGCTGGCCCAAGCCCGTCGCCGCCAGCACCTGGCCGTCCGGGCTGAAGGCAAAGGTGCTGCCTGGCAGTGGAATATCGGCAATCTGCTTGCCTCCGGCTGTCTCGAAGAAGTGGAGACGGTTGTCACGGCCCTGCGAAATCCAGCTGTAGCCGCCGGGAGCGAAGACGACGCCATGCGTCGCGTTGGGATAGCGCGCCACTTGCTTGCGCGTCGCGGCATCCCAGACACACACAGCGCCGGGCACGACCTCGGTGCCGCCGCCAGCAAGGCCGAAACGGGCCTCGGCACTGGCCGACAGCAGTCGCTTGCCGTCGGCGGAGAACGCCAGGGCGTGAATGGCCGTCGCGTGGGCGTCGAAGGAGGCGAGCAACCGCCCGCTCTGGATGTCCCACAGTTTGATTGGGTTGGTGTTGCCCCGCTCGAACCCGCCGCCTCCGGTCGCCACCGTCTTGCCATCCGGAGCGATCGCCACGACAAAGCCGTTGCGGTCCACCTCGATCTGGCGTAACAAGCGGCCCGCCGGCATTTCCCACAGGTCGAGCCGGCCGCCGTAGCTGACCGCCATCAGCGCGCCGCACGTGACGAGGTTGCACTCGCCGCCACCGTAGTTCGCTCCCTGGAGGCGCATCGATTCCTTCCCGGTAGCCACGTCGAGGATCTGCAGCAGCCCCTCCTTCTGCCAGTTTGGATTGATGATCAGGCCCTTGCCGTCCGGGGTGAAGCCG
>DASPXY010000671.1:0-3582 GCA_035637055.1 Gemmataceae bacterium
TTCTGTCAGCACTCGACCAGCACCGAGAGGGTTTGGCCTGCCGCTTGACGCTGTTCACGTACGGCAGGACAATCGCGACAAGAGTTTGGCTCCTCTCCCGCCCGAAGGTGACTTGGCGCAATCCTTTTCCGCGCCTGCGCCTTTAGTTCTTCCAGCACCGCGAGGCCATTTCCCCGATCATCTCAAGAGCACGGCCCAGCAAGAACGTCTCGTAATCTGTCGTGCGCAGCACCGGCTTGAGCTGAGATTCTAGCTGAGCCTTGAGCAAGCCAATCTTTTCAGGAGAGAGATCGACTGGGTCTGTCGTTACCGCCAACTTTTCCGTCACGAGCCGGAGGAAGTCAGGGGCGAGGTGTTGCAGGAGCCCTTTCTGCACCGCGTTGTCGACATCGAAGAAGTCGCGGATGGCGGGGTCACGCCGCGTGAGCGCCGCCCGCACCTTCTCCGCGTACGCCTCCCGGAGCGCCAGCACCCTGACGCCGAAGGGGCTAACCGCGGGTGCGTTTGTGTTGGGATCCGTGAGCAGGGTCCGCGCCGGGAGATCCAAGGCGGGGAGGAGCACCTCCTCCCTGAGCCCGACTTCTACCTTCAGAAACTCGTCCTCTCCAGTCACAGCGGAGCGGTAGGCAAGTCGCCCGTTGTACTGACGAGAGTCGTTGTGCCCCAAAAGAGGCTCCGCGACCCGGAAACACCCGAGTCGAACTTGGAGGTCCACGAAGTGGCTCTTAAAGGGCCCTGCGGCGTCCCGGCGGGCCCGACGCGAAGCGGCTGGGCTTATCGACACGCTGAAATCGAGATCCTCGCTCAGCCGGAAGAACTCCGTATGCACCTTGCTGAGGCTCGTGCCGCCCTTGAACACCAGGCTCCCGCGGAAGAGCCCTCCGAGGTCCTGGAGCACAATTGAGCAGTAGTAGTCCTTCTCGATGAGGCGCGCGCTGAACCCGGTGACCGCTTCAGCCAGCCGCAAGGCGGCGAGGAGGCGGCTCGGGTCGTCGTGGTACGGAGTTGTCTCGGCGGCGTCACTCATCGTTGAAGACTATCCCCCAGCGCTTGCTGGTTTTCCCACGCTTTTTGCGATTGGGTATCCACGGAATGAAAGTTGAGGTCTGGCGTAGTTCCCGCTCCAGCCTGCGTAGCAGGTTCGCCTGGACGCCAACCCGTTCCAGGAGTCCGCCGATACGACGGAGCGTACCCTGATTCCCAAATTCGATCGCCACCTGGACGAGTTCGGCCGCGAACCCGTCGTCCTTCTCCACTTCCCTGCGGATCCACCCGAAGGCTCGGGGGAGGCTGTCGAAACGCGACCAGTCGTACACGGCATCCACCAGCGACCGGGCTCTGGAGGCATACACCACGTCGATCCCCTCGGGGGTCCGGACAACCTCGGTCCCGCCAAGCCGGTCGTCGGCTACCTTGATGAGGGTGAATGCCACCGGGCCGACCTGCCGATCGCCGGAGATGCGGTTGTTGTACACGTACACCCGGTTCGGCACCTGCTCGGTCCAACCGTAACGGTAGAAGATGTTCGGTCCAGAGATCTGGTATCGTCCATCCCGATCGCTCATCAGGGTCGTGAGAGCCAGGAACTCCCCCGGGCTCCATCGCCCACCCGGCGGGAGCCGCGGCGGAACGAGGTAGAGGCCCCGGCGAACCCGAGCGATTAGCCCTTTCCCCGCCAAGCGACTCAAGACCTTTCGCTCTTGCCCCGCCGACCAGCAAAGATCCCGAACCAATTCGCCGGCCGCAAGGAAGCGATTGTCCCGGGCCTGGGAGTAGGCAAGCGCTTGCGTTTCAAGAGATCCGAGCTGCTGATTCATTGTTCTTTATTTTAAGTAAATACCTTTTTACGGGATTTATCAAGTTCAAATACTGCTGTCGAGTCATCATAGGAAACTTGTAAGTGACTGACAATAAGCAAATTATCGTGAATTAAACGCTGTCGTTGTGATGTCGGAGCAACGCTTGACCCAAACTGTCATCGTTGTACAATACATACAACAGATAGGAGGTGAGTCAATGTCCATCAACAACCGGTTCGGAACGTTCTTTCGGACCACCCGAAAGGCCCTCGGGCTCAACCTCCGTGAGTTTTGCCGACGAAACGGCTTCGACCCAGGCAACATCAGCCGGCTGGAACGAGGGCTCTCGCCACCTCCGCAGGCCCAACAGGGGCTCGAAGCGTTCGCCAAGGCGCTCAAACTGAAACGGAAGACGGAGCGGTGGGAGCGATTCTTTGAGTTGGCTGCGGCGGCGACCAAGCGAATCCCGTCCGAACTCCTTGAGGAGCACAAAACAGACGCCCAACTTGCTAGCCTCTTCCGGCAACTTCGCGGTGGCCAGGGGCACAGCAACTGGGTGAAGGCGCACCACCTTGAGGATTGGGCAGACATCCTTCCGGCCCGCTCGATGCTGCCCCAGTTAGTGCGCCGTCTGGTCCACGCGACCGGCCGCGGGGTGACATACCGAAAGTTTCCCGCGGGCGAAGAGGTGCAGCGCCCGGGATGGGATGGCGTGGTCGAGGCCACAGGATCGGACGAGTTTGTGCCTCAAGGCACGAGTGTCTGGGAAATGGGCGTCAATGAGAACCCCCGCGAGAAAGCCGAAGAGGATTTCAAGAAGCGCACGAAGAGTACCCGGGTTTCTGAAAGGAAGGAGAGGGTTTTCGTGTTTGTCACCCCGCGAAAGTGGCAAACAGCAGAAGAGTGGGTCAACGCGAAGAAGAAGCGCGGGACATGGAAGGACGTGCGGGTCTACGACTCTGCCTCGCTTGAGGAGTGGCTCGAACGGGCCGCCGCCGTCGATACGTGGCTCGCCCGAATCCTGGGGATCCGGCACGATGGGCTCACCGACATCGACGACTACTGGGAGAATCTCGCGGCTGTGACGGAACCGAGTTTTACGCCGGAGGTCTTCTTGGCCTCACGAGACAAGGAAGTCGAGCGACTGAAGAAGTGGCTTGAGGGACCGCCGGACGCACTGATGATCGAAACAAGGTCACCGACCGAGGCGGTGGACTTCGTGGCCGCGTTCAGCCGCAGTCCTTCGGCTGGGGACGCTTTCACGGCGCACGCGGTGTTGGTCGAAAGTCGGGAAGCATGGCGGGCGATGGCTGCCTCCGGGAGCAAACTGGTCCTGATTGCTCACCCAATCCTTGCCGTGGAACCGGAATTGGTGGCAGAGGCGGTGCGCCAGGGGCAGCACGCCATTCTCTGTTCTGAGCGGTCGGCGGACCGAGTAAGCAAACTCCAGCTCACGCGGGTGTACCGCTACGACCTTCAGAAAGCGCTGGCGTCTTCCGGACTCGAACACTCGAAGGCGGCCGACTACGCCAAGAAGGCCGGTGGCAGTCTCACCGTCCTGAAGCGGTTACTCGGCCGCTACTTGGGGACGACCCAACCAGAGTGGAGCCGCCAGCCGGCCGCAGCATCACTCGTGCCCCTCCTTCTCGCGGGACACTGGGAGGAGACGGCCGAGGGGGACAGGCTCGTTTTGGAACGGCTTTCGGCCAGGCCATACCACGACCTCTCATCCGTCGCCAACCAGTGGCTGCACACTGCCGACCCGCTGGTGACACAGGTGTTG
>DASPXY010000672.1:0-6120 GCA_035637055.1 Gemmataceae bacterium
CAGCCCCACCGGCGAGCCGCGGCCCGTCTCCAGGACTGGCGGCACACTGTCGATGTAGTAATCCGGCGTGTTCGCCGCGCCGGTCCGCCAGACAAAATCGGCCCCCGGCGGACAGTGGCAAACGCGCACCGCCCGATACCACGGCAGGTTCTCATCCCACTCCATGTCGCTATCAAATGTAAACAACTCCCCATAGGGGCTGAAAGCGGCGTCGAAGTGATTGCGGAAACCGGCGGCGACCAGGCTCATGTTCTTGCCGTTGTGGTCGAGCCGCCAGATGGTGCCGCCGGGCGCGAGGATGTCGGCGGCGTGGCCGCGGCCATCGTTGAGGCGCGGCAGCAGCACGTCCTCCGTCGTGTTCGGCTTGCCCTGATCCGGCCCCATGCCGCCCTTCGGCCAGCGCGTCAGCGGCGAGTTCGCGGCCAGCTTCAGCGGGTTGGCGCCATTCTTCGCGGCGTCCGGACCGAGCTTCGCCCAGGCGTGATTGCCAATCACGAGATACAGCCAGTCGTCGGGACCGTGCAGGATCGCGTGCGGCCCGTGCTCGCCCATGCCTCCCTCGAACTGGTGCAACAGCGTCACCTCGTCGGTCTCGTCGCGGCCCTTCGTGTCCCGAACGCGGTAGAGTCCCGTCCCCTGCGGTCCATTGCCGACCAGCAACAGCGCATCCTTGACCCAGCACATCCCCTGACAGTTCGTCACCTGCTTGCAGTACGGCCGGACCGTCTGCAGAACGCCGTCCTTGTCGGCGTCGGTGCAGAGCAGGATCGGGCCGCCCTCGCGCGAGACGAGCAGCCGGCCCTTGGCGTCGAAGCACATGTTGACCAGCGAGAACTTCGGATCGTCGGCCGGCAACTTGACCGCCTGCTCGACGCGGAAGCCCGGCGGCACGGAGAAGCGATCGTCGCCGCCCGCATCCCAGACGAGGTTCTTCCAGGGGCCGGTGCTGCCGTAAGGTCCGAGCACCTTCACGGGCGACCAACCGGCCTCCTTAAAGTCCACTCTTCCCCAGCCTGCGTCGGGCGTTTTCGACGCTTTCCAACTGCCGTCACTGACCAGGGCCAACCGGGTCAGGCCATTCGGAACGTACCCCAGGCGCACCAGCAGACCCGCCGGGCCTTTGGTGTGCTTCGCCTCGACGGAGATGGCGTTATTGCCGTGAACAAGGTGCTTTTTCACGTCGAAACGGTAGACGCGCTTCGCGTTATCCCCCTGCCCTACCCTGGTGCCGTTGACCCAGACGGTGAAGGCGTCGTCCGCGGTGATGTCGAGCGTCGCCTCATCGACGGGGATCTCGACCGGGCGATTGATGTTGAAGACCCTGCGAAAATAGCGGGTGCCCGCCGGCGCTGAGCGCGCCGGGTCGCCCTCGTTGAACCAGATCCACTGGACCGCGGCGCCTTGCTGGGCCAGCGCGGGGCCGGGTTGCTCTACCCAGCCGATGGGCAGCACGATCAGCCCCAGGGCAACCAGGATCAAGCCACGTCGCATGCGTCACTCTCCGGGGTACACGGGCCAGAGTCAAAGGGCGGCGCCTCGGAAAACACTGCCGGCGCCGATTCCTCATCACTCTACACCGGAGAGGAACACTCGACTATGGGTTGGCCAGTCGCTTGCGGGGAAGCCCTCAGTCCCAGGTCGGCGGAGGCGGCGACTCCGGGGACGGCGACTGCGGCGGGCCAGGCGGTGGCGCCATTGGCGCCTCGGGCGTGACGCCGGGACGCGGCGGCACCTGCTCGGGCCGTGGCGGCGGGGTTGGTTTGCTGGGCGGGTCGAGGGGGCGGGGACTCGGGTCGTCGGGCATGGCCTTTCCTACTTTCCCGAAAGAGGACGTGAGGGCAGCAAACGGTCTCGTGCTCTTTCATGCAAAGCAGGTGCCGGAAGCCGCCTCAATTGGCCTACGGCGCGCCCTCTTCCAGCCAGTACCAGACGGTGACAACGCCCTTGACGTTCCCTTGGGTGTGCCAGATCCCAATCAGGCGTTCGGGACCGATCTTGGTAGCAAACTCAGCTGCCTCCGCAAAGATGATTTCCCAGGAGGCCGCGCTGTCGATGACGTGAAATCCGGTCCGACCCTTGGGGCTGGGTGATGTGCGGCCGGGCCAATCGCGCGGGAGTTGCCCGGTCCAGTACCAGACCGCGACGATACCCTCCGGGAAACTGAGCGAGTGGGAAATGGAGATGAGCCGTTGCGGGCCGACAAGGTCGGCCTTCTCCTTCGCCCGGTTAAACATTGTGTCCCAGGAGTCGTTACTGCTGCGCCAGTGCTCGCATTTCACCGCGGGAACCTGGGGGGCTGGTTCTGCGGGTGGGGCTGCGGCCAGGACTTGTGCCGAAGCCATGGGACAGCCGCATTGCGGGCAACTGGTGGCTCGGCTGGAGACGTTCCAGCCACATTCTGGACAGGGAACCAGGGGCATGGGTACTCCTCCAGATGGGTCAGCCTCACGGCCCAGCGCCTCTGTTGTGGACGCTGGGAGGCCCTATGACAGTTTACGCGCGACAGGAGGTCGCGGACAAGGGACCCTGTGTTCGTGGTGTTGTCTCCAGAGGACGAAGCTCCGAGGACACAGCGCGGAACGCCAGAAAGCCCAGCTTTCCTCCCTCCGCACTCTGTACTCGGTCCTCCGTACTGGGTACTCTGTACTCTGTCCTCCGTGTCCCAGGCCGAGGTCGCCGATGAAACCCGCACCGCTGTTGACGGTCCAGCAACATATCCTCGAAGAGCAGCGCCGGCACCATCCACATGCCAGCGGTGATTTCTCCTGGCTGCTCTCCGGCATCACCCTCGCCGCCAAGATCATCGCCGACCAGGTTCGCCGCGCCGGCCTGGTGGACGTGCTCGGCTCGGCGGGCAGCAGCAACGTCCAGGGCGAAACCCAACAGAAACTGGACGTCGTGGCCAATCAGGCGCTGCTGCGCTGCCTGGGCGCCCGCGGCAATGTCGCAGTGATGGCTTCGGAGGAGGATGAGCAGCCGATCGTCGTCCCGCGCGACCGCAAGTTTGGCCGTTATGTGGTCATCTTCGACCCGCTTGACGGCTCCAGCAATATCGACGTCAACGTCAGCGTCGGCACCATCTTCTCGATCCTGCGCCGCGAAACCGACCCCGAGGGCGACCGCGAGCCATTGGTGGACGTGCTCCAACAGGGCACGCGCCAGCTGGCCGCGGGCTACATCGTCTACGGCTCCTCGACCATGTTGGTCTACACCGCAGGCAACGGCGTGACCGGCTTCACGCTCGACCCGGCGATCGGGGCTTTTCTCATCAGCCACGAGCGGATCGCGATGCCGCGGTGTGGCACGATCTACTCCGTCAACGAGGCGAACGCGGACAGCTTCCCTGAGCCCTATCGCGCTTACCTGGCGCAGCTGCGGGCCGGCGTTACCGGGCGGACTTACTCGTCGCGCTACATCGGTTCGCTGGTGGCGGACTTCCACCGGACGCTGCTCAAGGGCGGTATTTTCCTCTACCCGCCGACAGCTCACTATCCCGGCGGCAAACTGCGTCTGATGTATGAGGCAAACCCGATCGCGTTTCTCGCTGAACAGGCCGGCGGGCTGGCGACCGATGGCCAGCGGCGCATCCTGGAGATCCAGCCGGAGAGCCTGCATCAGCGCACGCCGCTGCTAGTCGGCAGTCGCGAGGAGATAGAGTTACTGATGGGCATGCTGAACGAGCGGCCGACGTCTGCGCGCGGTGAGGCCACAAGCGCCTGACCGTGACATCCTCTCATGTGCCAGGAATCGGCAGTACACTGGCGTCAAAGGGGCGACCGTCATCGCAAAACTATGCAAGCGTCGCCAACAAGTCGGCCAGGGCCTGGATCTCTTCGTGGGTGAAGAACTGCAAGCGCATGATCTCCAGACCGCACTTCACTTGCAATTCGTAGACCGTGTGCCCCTCGGGACTCTGCTTGGGCTGTACCTCCCAACGGAGGGGGTCGGGAGTTCGTTCCCAGATCCATTCTGGGGGCCCGCCTTGGATTAAGGTCATGCCACTCTCCTTTCGGAATACCAACCACACCGATAGCCCACCCATCTGTTGACAAGTTGCAACCTGCGTACCAATGGAGCGAGGCACTTGCGCGGCATCTCAATTGCAGGTGATTCTGTGATTGGGAACTTCGGACCGCATCTCCCGGAAGACCCGATCGCCGAGCACATCCGCAGGAGAAACGGACATGCTTAATCAGTTAACGAACAGCAGTCATCCCCGCGGGTGCCCGGACCGAATGACCTTACATGATAAAAACTCTACTCCAAGGGTTAAATAGGGATCGTGGATGCATGAACAGAACCACTCATGAAAGGAGACCAGCCATGCAAGTCAGCGAAGTGATGACTCGGGGTGCGGAGTGTATCCCCCCTGACGCTACTCTGCAACAGGCGGCCGAGCGGATGAAGGCGCTCGACGTGGGCGCTCTGCCGGTCTGCGACAATGATCGGTTAGCGGGCATGCTGACCGACCGGGACATCACGGTGCGGTCCGTCGCCGAGGGGCATGACCCCCGGAAGGATCACGTGCGCGACGCCATGACGCCCGAGATTGTCTACTGCTTCGAGGACCAGGACGTCGCCGAAGCCGCCCGGATCATGAAAGAGAAGCAGATCCGCCGACTGCCCGTCCTGAACCGCGACAAGCGTCTCACAGGGATCGTTTCGCTCGGCGACCTGGCGGTGGAAAGCGGCAACGAGCGCCTGGCGGGACATGCCCTGGAGGGTATCTCCGAGCCGGCCATGCCCAGGCGGTAGGTCGGGGCCCGGGCGCCCAGATGATTCCTAGCGGAACTCCGGAGGACATCATGATTCGCAAGCTCAATTCGGGTCAGTATCGGCTGTACGCGCGAAAGATCGACCCGCGGACCGGCAAGCGCCGGAACCTGGGTACTTTCGCTACACGTGAAGAGGCCCAGCAGCACGAGCGCGCGGTGCAGTTCTTCAAGCGCCGCGGTTAGGCCGTGACTGGACCGGAGCCAGCGACTCGACATTCGAGTCGCTGGCTTGTTCGTGATGGAAGGAGGTGCAACATGGCAACTCAGAAACAGCGTGAGGCAGCGAAGAAGAACATTCGCAAGGCCCAAGCCGCATGGAAGGCCATGTCGTCGCGGCAGCACGCCCAGGCACAGCCAGAAGGCCGCAGCCGCAAGAAGCCCGGCACCGGCGGCGGAGGGACATATTACCATGTCGCCGTGCGGCCGAAGACCGATTTTGTGACGTTCCGGACCCAGGATGTAGGCGAACCCGGACACGTCCAGCGCGTCGCCGGCAAACGGCAAAGCGGTTCGTGGGGCACCGTCAAGTGGCTGATCAGCAAGGAGGACGCCCACATCACGGATGGCAAGTTGGTGGCGGACACGGAGGAAGTTCGGGAGGTGTTGGCCAAACTCGGCTCCAAGCCGGTGCATGTGAAGGGCAATCTGTTCGAGGCCAAACCGAGGCGGAACGTCCCGGAGCGGGAAAAACCAACGCCGGCGCAACAACGGGCGCGCCGCGCGAATATCAAGAAGGCGCAAGCCGCACGGCACGCGCACTAGAATCCTTGAGCGTGCCCTTGCAGGAACGAGTTCTTGTTCGTAGTTCCGCCTTCAGGCGGCCAGACGCCAAGCCGCCTGAAGGCGGGACGACGGACTAGAGGTTGCGCTAACGCTTGCCGGCCTTGCCACGTGCGAACCAGTAAATCCCCTGCCCCGCCGGCGCCAGCGTCAGGAAGTACACTTCCCCCTGCTCGTCCTCGCCAAAGGAGAACGGCGGCAGGCTGCGGTCGCGGATCGGCCGATTGGCGGTCACGCGCCCTTTCCCCTCGTCATACCACAACGCCCACAACTTCGCACTGATGTAATCCCCGTAGAGGTACGCTCCATCCAACTCGGGCAAGCGCTGGCCGCGGTAAACGGTGCCGCCCGTGATCGACTTGCCGATATCGTGGTGGTATTCCCAGATCGGCTCGATCAGATCCGCCCGCGGTCCGACGCCCTTGTTGCCGAAGGGGTGCAGTCCCTCGCGCCGGTTCCAGCCATAGTTGCCGCCAGCCTTGATAATGTTGATCTCCTCGTAGAGGTTTTGGCCGACGTCCCCCGCCCACAGTTTGCCCGTCTTGCGGTCGAACGCCATCCGCCA
>DASPXY010000673.1:0-6656 GCA_035637055.1 Gemmataceae bacterium
AACTCAAGCAAGGACTGCACAATCTCACGGGTGGTGTCGCGCGCCGCGGGGTCGCTAAACTGTTCGACCTGTTGAACGAGAGTCTCGATGCGCTGCATCCGCTGCTGAAACTCCTTGTCGGCCGTGTGGCTCACGGGCAACCTCCTCCGTCAGAGTACGGAGTACAGAGTACAAAGTACGGAGTACGAAGTACGAAGTACGGCGTCGAAAGTACGGAGTATCGAGTACAAAGTACGGAGTACAGAGCACGGAGTACCAAGGGCGGAATCCACGATGACGGCCCTCTGTACTCCGTACTTCGTACTCCGTACTCCGTACTCGCTTCACGATGACTTGCTCGCGCCGAACATCGGCGTGTGCCGCACCTCGATCGTCTTGCCGTCGCCGACGTACATGTGAACGCCGCAGGGCAGACACGGATCGAAACTGCGCACGGTTCGCATGATATCGATGCCTTTGAAGTTGTCCGGCCCGTTCTCCTCGAAGAGCGGACAGCCCTGCACCGCGTCCTCGTAGGGGCCGGGCGTCCCGTAGCTGTCGCGCGGGCTGGCATTCCACGGCGTCGGCGGATAGGGATGGTAGTTGGCAATCTTGCCGTCACGGATCACGACATGGTGCGACAGCACCCCGCGCACCGCCTCATGGAAGCCGCAACCGATGGCATCCTTGGGCACCTTGAACTCCGTCCAGGTGCTCGTGTGGCCGGCGTGCAGCTCCTTGAGTGCCTGCTCGACGAAGTACAGCGCCACCGCCGCCGCGTACGCCTGGAAGTACGTCCGCGCCCGGTCGCGCTCGATGGTGTTGCTCCACTTCGGCACCTTCCACTCGAACTCGACATCGGGCATCGAGGCCGTCTGCGGCAGATAGATCTTGACGCTGTGGCCGGTCGCCTTGATGTAACCGACGTCCACCCACCCCGCCAGCGCCGTCGCCCACAGCCGAGCGAGCGGACCGCCGCCGGTGTCCAGCGCCAGGTGATCGCCCGTCCGTTGGTCGAGCCAGCGCGGCGACATCACCCACGTGTAATTCTTGTTGAAGTCGCGTTTCTGCGGCCGCGGAATCGTCGTCTGGTTCCACGGATGGCGCTGGTCGATCGGATTGCCCAGCGGATCGGTCTTGACGAACGGCTCGCCCTGCTGCCAGTCGTCGTAAAACGAACTCCCCAGCAGGATGCGCAGGTTGAGGTTGATGTCGATAAGATCTGTCGTGACGAGCTGCCCATCGACCACGACGCCGGGCGTGACGTACATCGCCCGGCCCCATTCTGTCATTTTGCGGTAGTCAAAGTCGCACTTGTCGGGGTTCTGGAAACTCCCCCAGCAGCCAAGCAGAATGCGCCGCTTGCCGACTTCTTCATAGCCCGGGAGGGCCTCATAGAAGAAGTCGAAGAGGTCATCGTGGAGCGGCACTACCTTCTTCATGAACTCGACGTACTTCAGCAAACGCACGAGGTAGTCCGTGAAAAGTTGCACGGTCGGCACGGTGCCGACGCCGCCGGGGTAGAGCGTCGAGGGGTGGACGTGCCGCCCTTCCATCAGGCAGAACATTTCGCGCGTCAGCCGGCTCATCTGCAGCGCTTCACGATAAAACGCCCCGGTGAAGGGGTTGAGCGACCGCATGATGTCGGCGATGGTGCGATAACCGTGAATGCTGGCGTGCGGAGCCGGCGTGTTCTCCGCCTTGTGCAACACCGACGGATTGGTTTCGGCGACCATCTGCTCGCAGAAATCGACGCCGACGAGATTGTCCTGGAAGATATTGTGATCGAACATGTACTCGGCGGCCTCGCCGAGGTTAATGATCCACTCGGCCAGATGCGGCGGCTTGACGCCGAAGGCCATGTTCTGAGCGTAGACGGCGCAGGTGGCGTGATTGTCGCCGCAGATGCCGCAGATGCGACTGGTGATGAAGTGAGCGTCGCGCGGATCCTTGCCCTTCATGAAAATGCTGTAGCCGCGAAAGATCGACGAGGTGCTGTGACACTCGACGACCTTGCGGTTGGCGAAGTCGATCTTGGTGTAGATGCCCAGGCTGCCGACGATGCGCGTAATCGGATCCCAGGACATTTCCACCAGGTTCGGCGGCATCGCTACCCTCCTCCGCGACGGGCGGTCGCTGTTCCCGCTTGCGGGTTAGCGCGGGGAGCGCTAACCCGCAAGCGGGAAGACAAGGTTCTTCAGCAAATTCGCGGCAGTTGCTCGCCAGCCAGCAGAGCGACGACGCGCTCGCCGCCGACCAGCGATTCCATCGTGACCAGTCCCGGGTGTTCTGCGACCACCGCGCCAATGATGGCAGCCTGGCGCCCGAGCGGGTGGCCGCGCATGACCTCCAACAATCGGTCCGCGTCGGCCGGCGGGACGACCGCCACCAGTTTGCCCTCATTGGCAACATAGAGGGGGTCGAGCCCAAGCATCTCACACGCGGCCCGCACTTCAGGCCGCAGCGGCAGCGCCGCCTCGATCAGGCGCACCCCAACCTGCGCCGCCCCCGCCATCTCGTTCAGGGCGCTGGACACACCGCCGCGCGTCGGGTCGCGCATCCAGCGCAAGGACGGACAGGCCTCGAGCATTACCCGCGTGAGGTCATGCAAAGGCGCCGTATCGCTCTCCAATACGGTCTCGAACTCCAGCCCCTCGCGGACTGACAGGATGGCAACTCCGTGGTCGCCGATGGTCCCCGATATGAGGACTTGATCGCCGGGCCGAGCGGCCCGCACCGAGAGGGAGCGGCCCGCAGGCAGCAGGCCGATCCCGGTCGTCGTGATGAAGATCTGGTCACCCTTGCCGCGATCGACGACCTTGGTGTCCCCAGTGACCAGGGCGACGCCGGCCACGTCACAGGCTCGGCGCATCGAGAGCACGATCCGCCGCAAATCCTCCAGGGCCAACCCCTCTTCGAGGATGAAGGCCGCGGCCAGGTACAGCGGGCGTGCTCCGCCCACCGCCAGGTCGTTGATGGTACCGTGAACGGCCAGGCTGCCGATGTCGCCGCCTGGGAAGAAGATCGGCCGCACGACAAAGGCGTCGGTCGTGAACGCGAGTCGTGGCGGGCTGGAGGTATTTGGGAGCGTGACGGTGGCCTGGTCTTCCCGCGCCGCGAGCACCTCGTTGTCGAACGCCGGCAAGAACACCCGCGCCAGCAATTCTTCTGTCAGCCGTCCGCCGCTGCCGTGCCCCAGCAGGATCCGATCGTAATGCGAGTGCGGCAATGGGCAGGTGCCAAAGCCCTCGACCTTCGCGAGCGACTCGGCTGTCATCGCGCAGCCCCCTCATGCTCACTCTTGTGGCCGAGTTGCAGCAAGGCCGCCCCCGGCGCATGCCGTCCGTAGGCGTGGTAAGCGGCGCAGGCGCCCTCCGACGATACCATCGTGGCCCCCAAGGGCGTGAGCGGCGTACACTCCTTGCCAAACGCCGGGCACTGGTGCGGCTTTTTCACCCCGCGCAGGATTTCGCCGCTGATGCATACCGACGATTCACAGGTCTCGATCGAACGCACCGCGAAGCGCTGCTCGGCGTCGTATTCGCGGTACGCCTCGCGCAGCCGATACCCACTCTCCGGGATGAGGCCGATGCCGCGCCATTTGCGGTCGCATACCTCGAAAACCTCGTCGATCAAGTTGCGCGCGGCCGGGTTGCCCTCGCGGCGGACGGCGCGGCTGTAAACATTCTCCACCTCGGCACGACCCGCTTCGAGTTGTTGCACCGCGCGCAGCACTCCCTCAAGCAGGTCGAGCGGCTCGAAGCCGCTGATGACGATGGGAACCCCGTACGTTCGGGTGATGGGCTCGTACTCGGTGGTGCCCATGACGGTACAGACGTGGCCGGGGCCGAGGAACGCCTGCACCCGGTTGCCCGGCGCCTCGAGCAAAGCAACCAGGGCGGGTGGCACCAGCACGTGCGAGACGAGCAGGCTGAAATTGCGCAACCGGCGTCGGCGTGCCATCCAGGCGGCCATCGCGTTGGCCGGGGCCGTCGTCTCGAAACCGATGGCGAAGAACACGACCTGACGGTCGGGTCTGGCCGCGGCCAGGTTGACGGCATCGAGCGGCGAGTAAACGATGCGCACGTCGCTGCCCTGCGATTTGAGTTGCAGCAGGTCGCTGTGCGAACCCGGCACGCGCAGCATGTCGCCGAACGAGCAGAAGGTCACCTCCGGCAGCGCGGCCAGGCTCAGGGCGCGATCAATGGTTTCCAGGGGAGTGACGCAGACGGGACAGCCAGGACCGTGAACCAGTTCGACCCCCCTACCCTCTCCCCCTGCAGGGGGAGAGGGTAGGGGGGGCAGGAGGGCATCGAGCCCGTACTTGACGATGGCGTGCGTTTGACCGCCGCAGACCTCCATCAGGGTCCAGGGGCGCGTCGTGGTGTGGGCGATCTCTCGCGCCAGTCGTCGCGCCGCTTCCCCATCCCGATATTCATCGAGGTACTGCATTGGGGAAAGTCCCTGGGCGCTCAGCAGATACACGATCCCTCCCAGATTGCGTCCGATGTGTATCTGCTCTCAAGTGTCGCTGAAAAAAGGCAAGATCACAGTATCCTCGCGAACTGGCCGTGTCAAGGATGCCGGCTCTTCGGCCGTCCCCTCCGCCGGTAGTAATGGACTTTTGGGAGAGGGGAGGGGGCCAGGGACTGGTTTACCACAGTCGGCAACTGGCAGCAGACGGGGCGCTAGTGCATGATCCGGCGACCTTTTGGCGAACGGCCGGCGTAAGCCGGCTGGTAAGTCACTCCCACCAGCCGGCTTACGCCGGCCGTTCGCCTGCAGATTGCACAAGAGGTCATTTGCCTTTGCACTAGGTCCGCTACCACGGCGAGGTCCACCACTGGAGCAAGCACTTTCAGCCCGCGGGCCAAGGTTGCTTGCATCTTCTGCCGTTTCCGGTAGCGAGCGGTGGCGCGGGGGCACGTTTATTGCCCCATTTGAGTCGGGCGACGTTCGGTTCAACCCCACTTCGCCACGTTGGGGAAGCCTGCTGATTGGGTTTCCCCCTGCCGGTTCTGGTGCCGGCGCGGAAGAGCGAAGGCATTCATGTCCGCGGAACAGCTTGAAGATCGGATTCCCTTTTTTTGCGAAGAAGTCTACACCAGGATATTGGATGAGACACAGGAAGTGGCTGACAAAGCCCTCGACCGGCTGCGCATGTTGGGCAATCAGTTGCCCGCAGGCATGATCGAGCAGGTCGAGCGACTCCGCAAAGATCCCGCCCACGAGCGGCGCAAGACGGTCCGGGTGAACGATCTCTCGATTCCCGTGGCAGTCCAGATAGCGAACCTCGCCGAGGCGACGGATCGGACCGCGCTCAAGGACCATTGCCCCACGGGACTGGCGGTCCTTCTGCCATGTCCCGCCGCCGTAGGAACTATCCTGCGCGTGCGGATGCCCGCACACCTCGGTGGCGGCGGGTGGGTGACGGTGGAGGTGAAATACTGCCGGAGGGCAGGGGAAGAGTGGATTGCGGGCTGCGAGCTTCTGGACGAGCAACCGCCGATCTAATCCCCGACGCGGCCTTCTTCATACCTGCAAGCGGAAACCGCCCCGCCCGTTCGTCCTGGTCGCGCTCCCAGCGCCGCTGTGTCCGCCAGGCGAGGGCCGCGAAGGAGAGCAGGAACAGCAGCGGCACGACGGCGGCTTTCACGATGCGCTTCCCCTCGCGGTTGACGTCGTGTGCGGGTTCCCCGAACCCACGCGGGCGCTGCCAAGGATCAAGCGGGCATTGTGCCCGAAGGCTGCGGGAAAAGGGAAGGGGCGAAACGACGAAACGACCCCGAGCGTTTGTCCTGATTTTCCTTGACGCAGTTCCCCAGGTGCGACACGATCCCCCTTGGATGGACGTGCCCGGAGTCCCGTTCGGGAACTCCTTGGTGGCGTCGCCCAGAAGGGGAAAGGACCACCTCGCCGTTACGGAGGTCAGTACCGATGACGACACGCAACTGCATCCCCCTGGGCCTTTGTTTGGTCTGCGCCCTGCCCGCCATCCCCAGGGCGCAGCCGGCCAAACCCGCGCCCTGGTTCCGCGACGCCACCAAGGAGTATGGCGACATCGGCACTGGACCGCCTGCATTTGCCGACCTCGACGGCGATGGCTTCCCGGAACTGATCTGCGACGGCAGAATCTTCAAGAACGAGGGTGGCAAGCGCTTTCGTGATGTCACCAAGGAAACTGGGATCGCCGCCTCGGGCACGGCCGTCGTCGCCGACATCGACAACGATGGTCTGCTGGACATTTACTTCTGCGGCGGCACCGGCAAGTTGTACCGCAATCTCGGCAACCTGAAGTTCGAGGACTGGACCAAGAAAATCCCGCCGAACAAGCACCAGCGCTCGCTGGCTGCCGCGTTCGGTGACGTGGACGGCGACGGCCATGTCGATCTCTACGTCACCAATTACGAGGACTGGAAAGACAACACCTATCCCTATCCGCATTTGCTATTCAAGAATCGCGGCGGGGACAAGGGCTTTGAACTGTGGTGGGAAGCCCGGGGCAACCAGGTGCTGCCAGGGCGGGGCGTCACGTTCTTCGACGTGGATGGCGACGGCCTGCCCGAAATCTACGTCTCCAATTATCGCCTCGCGCCCAATTTCTTGTGGTTCTTCGAGCCCAAGGCGGTCCTGAAGGACCGGGCGGGGGAGTTGGGAGCGGCGGGGACACCGGGGCC
>DASPXY010000674.1:0-6000 GCA_035637055.1 Gemmataceae bacterium
CCATTATGGTGACAAGGTGACAAGGTGACAAGGTGACAAGGTGACAAGGTGAAGGGCATTATTCTCCTTCACCTTGTCACCTTGTCACCTTGTCACCTTTCGCCCTCGTGAGCCTTGCCCGAACCTGCTACAATACCGCTATATGACAACTCATGTTTCAGGCAGCCCCCTGGCGCCACGCGTAACTTTCTGGGGGGCCGCGCAAAGTGTGAGCGGGTCGATGCACCTGCTCGAGGTTGCTAACCAGAAGATCCTGCTCGACTGCGGCCTGTCTTTCGGCAATCACCCCGACGTCCAGCGGCGCAACAAGCAGTTCCCCTTCGCCCCCGACGCGATCGATGCCGTCGTGCTCAGCCACGCCCACGTCGATCACTGCGGCAACCTGCCGAACCTGGTGCGCCAGGGCTTCACCGGCCCCATCTACTGCACCCCCGCTACCCGCGACCTGACCGCCGTCATGCTCGCCGACAGCGCCAAGATTCAGGAAGAGGACGCCTTCACCGCGAGCCTCCTCGCCGAAGGTGGCACCCCACCACGGCCCCTGTACACGCATCACGATGCTGATCTGGCTATCAGCCAGTGCGTCGCAGTGCCCTACGGCAAGAACCAACCCCTGAACGGCGACGTGCAATTGCGTTTCGCCGACGCCGGCCACGTCCTCGGCTCGGCGATGGTCGTGCTGACGATGAACGGCGCCAGCGGCGAGCACACCCTCGCTTTCACGGGCGACCTGGGGCGGCGCGGCCTGCCCTTCCTGCACGAGCCGATGCCGGTGCCCGAGGCTGACCTGCTGATCTGCGAATCGACCTACGGCGGCCGCACCCACAAGCCGCTCGCGGAACTCGCCGAGGTGCTCGCCGACGTGGTCACGCGCACCGTGGAGCGCGGCGGCAAGGTGCTCGTCCCCGCGTTCAGCCTCGGCCGCGCCCAGATCGTCGTTTACTATCTGCAGCAGTGGATGGACGAGGGCCGCCTGCCGCGCGTCCCGATCTACGTTGACAGCCCGCTCGCCTGCGACATCGCAGAGGTTTATCGTCGCCATACGGACTGTCTCTCCGACCCCACCCTGCGCTGGTTGGGGGATGAAGAGAACGGCGGCGTGAACTATGTCCGCTCCATCGAGGAAAGCCGGCGGCTAAGCACGCGCCGCGAGCCGAGCGTGATCGTCGCCTCGGGCGGCATGTGCGAGGCGGGTCGGGTGCTGCACCACCTGCAGCACCTCATCGACGACCCGCGCTGTTCGATCGTGCTGGTCAGCTACCAGTCGCCGCAGAGCCTGGGACAGCGACTGCGGGAGCGCGGCCCGACCGTGCGCTTCGTCGGCAAGAAGTGGAACAAGTGGGCGGAGGTGGTCGATCTGAACGGTTTCTCCGGCCATGCGGACCACAACGATTTCCTGAGCCTGCTCGGCCCATCGGCGGGACGGACGAAGAAGGTAAGTCTGGTCCACGGCGATCCGGCACGAGCGGAGCAGTTGGCGACGGCGCTCCGCGCGTGCGGCTTCGGCGAGGTCGGCATTCCGGGCCTGGGCGAGACCGTCAGTCTGGCATCCTGAACACCGCCGGGACAGCGGCAGGCATCGCATGGCAGACGTCCCACGCAAACCCGGCGCATCTCTTCCAAATAACCGCAGGACTACCCTTCGGAGACCAACCGGACAGGCCGGCGCCCCGGCACGCTCTCCGCGCCGGGCCAGAAACGGCTGTTCTGTTTCCGCTGCTGCAAGTTCCTGCCGGACACGACCTCGACTTGTCCCCGCTGCGCGACGCGGCCGGTGATGAAGTCGATCGTGCTGGAGTTGTCAGAGTGAGGTTGTAGGCAGACCGGGCTGGCGACCGGTCTGGGCGGCGCGGTAAAATAGTAACCGGCGGGAGAGCCAGGGATTGGTTTCATTCCATTCCACGCGGACACCTTCCCCGAGCGCCGCTACGTTCGGGGTGCGCCTTTTCTCCAGCGGCGGGTTGCCTTGAGCGGCGTCCTCATTCTGGGCGTGAGCCTTGTCGGGAAGCGGGTAAGAATTCAGCACGCGCCGCTTGACTTCAAGGGAAGCGGCCCATACTATACAACATTCTATGAACCTGGTGAAGGAGCCTTTTTCCTTCACAGTCTACACTTGTGGCGTTTGGCAGCGATGCTCCTTTCCGAGAGCCACACGAAATATTCCCGTTCGCGTTTGCTCCTGCGATTGCCGAACATTCTCGTGAACTTCATGAAACTCCATATCCAATTTGTTGCTCTTTTTCGATTGTAAAGGATTGGCGAGATTCCGAGGATGATCTTGTCTGCCGGTCCGGCAGGGGGTATCCGCGCCGTCGGCGTGAACACGCTTGCGAGACTTGAGCGGTTCATTCTGTGACCTTCGTTCCCGTGGCTTCGCCCTTGGAGGATCTGCTTTATGCGTGTGCTGCTGGTTTTGGGAATCGTGCTGGCCGCCTGTTTGGCCGGGCTGCCGTGGCAACCGTTGTCTGCCGCTGGCGACAAGCCCGCAAAGGCGCAGGTGTCCGTTGACGAGTTGCTCCGGCGTTTGGGCAGCAAGGAGTTCAAGGTGCGGGACGAGGCGACGCGCCTGCTCCTCGACCGCAAGGACGCTCTCCCTGCCCTGCGCAAGATTGTGGAGACGGCCACGGATTTGGAGTTGGCCAAACGGGCCGCTTTCATCCTGGAGGAAGCGCCGCGGCGGCAGGCGCGGCGGATGTTGGACCGCTTCCGCGCTCTGGCGAAGGCCGGTGCCGTCGATCAGTGCGCTGAGTTGCTGGCGCGCTGGCCTGCGGGCCAAGAGGAAATGGGGCGCTGGCAAGCGACGCTCGACCTTGCCCGAAAGCTGTCCGAGTTCCACAAGAAACTCGGGAAGCTCGCCAACGGCAAGTTCTTCCTGGATCTTGTCCCCGCGCCACAGGTAATCACCGCACCCCGGGTGACCAAGCTCCCCAGAACAGACATGCCCTTATTCATCCGGGGCGGCGAAGTCTGCCCCGACAGCGGTCGCTTCAGCACCGGCGTCATCGCCGCTTCGCGTTCCGTTCGTGTCCAACAGCTCGCGGCGAGTGTGATCTTCGCCGGAGGTTCCGTCGAGGTTGACGACGGGCGTTACGCGGTGATCGTGAGTGATGGGGATGTAACCTTGAGGGACGCGTTGGGATGCCTCGTCATCGCACGGGGGACTGTCAGAGCCTGCGAGTTCAGGGATTGTCTGGTGGTGAGTGGGCAGGCGGTGGTTTCCACCAAGTTCCTCAAGGATGAAGACGCTTACAAAAACTGCTCAATCAAGCAGAACGAACCTTTCCCGCTTAGCTTCGTCCGCTTTTTCGATCCGGCCCGTGAGGGTGTCACGGTCGAGCCAGCCGACGGCGGCGTCCGGGTCAAGACCGTGGACGCAGCCAAGCCCTTCGCTCAAGCGGGCCTGCGCGCCGGGGACGTGATTGCGGCAGTAGATGGCACGGCGAGCGCCTCCCCCGAAGTCTTCCGCCGCCTGCTGCGCCGTGCCTGGGTGGGCGATGAGGGAGTGGCACTGCAAGTGGTCCGGGGTGGCAAGACCCGGCAAATCCTGGTACCCACCCCGCGGTAAGGCCCTCGACCCCCATCGCTGACGTAACCTCAGCAGGCCGCGGCGAAAGGAGAAGCCTTCCAGGTCCATTGTTTTCTGCCACCGACGTAGTGCGCCGTTCGAGTCTTTCCTCAAGGAGTAACCCTATGTCCACCACAACGAAGTGTTGGTTGGCCCGCCTGGCACGTTGCCTGTTCGGCCTTGGATGTTCAGACCCGGCACGCCAGCAAGGCTCGCGCCGACCCCGGAATTGTGTGCTGCTCCGCCTCGAGCCACTGGAAAGCCGTCTCACTCCGAGCGGGCTCTACAGCATCTACCCCGTGAACACGTTAGACGACACCTCTGCGGTGAATCTCGCGACCGGCAGGGATGCCAATGGCAACATTTCCCTGCGATCGGCGATTCAGGCCGGGAATCGCAGCCGAGAAGGCATCATCCATATCATCGATCTGTCGAACATGAGAGGCACCATCACCCTTCGCGACCCCCTCCCGCCCCTGGATGACAACTTCGCTATCAACGGGCCAGGCAGCGACCAACTCGCCGTGGTCCGCGACACCACGCGGGCTCCCTTCCGGATATTTACCGTCAACGCGCCTTGGTCATGTGGGATCAGTGGCCTGGAGATTGCCCACGGTAAGCAACTTGTCGGTGTTGACGGGCACGGGGGTGGCATCTTGAACGACGGCACGCTGACCCTCACCGACGTAACCCTGCACGATAACCAGGCGGGCACAGTTGTCGGGGACGGCGGCGGGATCTACAACACCGGGAGCCTGACAGTATGGAACTGTTCGCTGTACAACAACGTGGCACCCAGTTTTGGCGGTGCCATCGACACCACTTTCGAGGGAGGCAATGTCTGGATCGGGGCCGGCACGCAGATCTATGCCAACAGCGCGGGTACAGGGGGCGGCATCCATTCGCGAACCAGAACACTCACCCTCGACGGCGCCTTCGTCTACAGCAATGTAGCCCGGGACGGCGGAGGCATCGCGAATGGCGGAATCCTGGCCATGCAGGGCGGGTTCCTTGCGGGGAATTCGGCAAGTTACCGCGGTGGAGGGCTGTGCAGCCTCAGTGGGACGGCGAGGCTCACAAACGTTGACATCCAAGGGAACCTGGCCACGTATGGTGGCGGTGTGTACGTCGAGGGCGGACCAACGACGCTCTACAACTGCACTCTCCGAGGCAACACGGTTCAACCCGGCAGCGGAGGGGCGGTCCCAGGTGCTTGCTGGTGGCCTGGCTTCCCCCGCACTGCGGTTTTGAGAACCAACAACGGTTGTCCTCCCGACGGCGTTGATGCGGATCCGCGCGCCCCGCAGAACCTGGGGGCGTTGAACACGGGCATCAACTCGGGCAGCCTGGTGCTGGCCACCTTCACCGACGAGAACCCCAACGCCGTGCCCAGCGATTTCCTCGCCAGCGTCGCTTGGGGCGACGGCAACAGCGATGCCAGCGCCGACGGCAACGGCATCGTCAGCGTCGTGCAGAACGAGGACGGCGGTTTCAGCGTCATCGCCGATCACACCTACGCCGCCGCCGGCACCTACGGCATCACCGTCACCGTCAACGACACCGAGGTCAACAGCCTCGAAGCCACCGTCACCGACCCCGTCCTCAACGCCAGTGGCGGCAGTTTCAGCGGCACCGCAGGCAGCGCGGCGACCGGCCAGGTGCTCGCCACCTTCACTTCGGCCAACGCCGAGGCGGTCGCCGCCGATTTCAGCGCCAGCGTGGACTGGGGCGACGGCACCAGCAACGACACCGCGGACGAGACCGGCACTGTCAGCATTGTGGACAACGAAGACGGCACCTTCAGCGTCCTGGGCGACCACGCCTTTCCCTACGCCGGCTCCTACGGCATTGGAGTGACCCTCACCGACAGCGACGGCAACACCACCAGCGCCAGCCTCACCGCCAGCGTCAGCGCCGCGGCCGTGACCGCCAGCGCCGGCAGCTTCAGCGCCACGATGGGCAGCGCCTCGGGCGCCGAGGTAGTGGCCACCTTCAGCGATGCCAACCCCAACCTGTCCGCCGGGGATTTCATCGCCATCGTCAGCTGGGGCGACAGCAGTGAGGAGGACGGCCCGATCAGCATTGTCCAGAACGAAGACGGCAGTTTCAGCGTCGTCGGCGCGCATACTTACCTGGCCGCGGGCTCTGCCACCATCACCGTCACGATCCTCGCTGTCGATGGCAGCAGCGACGGCACGAGCCTGACCGCCAGCGTCGGCAAGGCGACACCGACCCTCAGCCTCAAAGATGACGGCGGCACCTTCAACGGCTCCGCCTTCGCCGCCACCGCCACCGTGGCAGGCGTCATCCCAGGCGTGGACGACACGCCCGCATCCAGCCTCGAAGGGGTCAGCCTGACGCTCACCTACTACGCGGGCAGCAGCGCCAGCGGCGACCCGCTGTCGGGGGCGCCGACCGACCCCGGCACCTACACC
>DASPXY010000675.1:0-8254 GCA_035637055.1 Gemmataceae bacterium
AAGGCCAAGCAACAGGGCACCGTCGCCAAACACATCGGAAAAGGCACGAACGGCCAGCAAGGGGCCTGGAGCGCGGCGTTTAGCAATGTTGCTGGCGACATCCCGTTGACCATTGACCAGATCTGCGACTCGCTCCACGCCATCACCGATGGCTGGCCCAAGTGTGTTTCTGGGATGTTGTGCTACTCAGTGGACGGCAAGCTGCACGTCCTGGAGGACGCAGCCGCCCTCTTCGCCTGGATCGGTAGTTACGGCCCGGTGGAGTGGCACAGGGGCGCGCGCCGTGACCAAGGAAGAGTTCTTCAAGCGGCTGCGGCAGCGCGACCAGTGGGAGTGGGCGACGCCTCACCCTCACTTCCCGCCCATCCCCAGCGTGCTGTACCTGGCCAAAACCCCCAAGGCCGAGAACAACGGCAAGCTCGACGAACTCGTAGGCCGCTTCCGCCCCAAGACAGCGAAAGACAAGGAACTGATCAAGGCCCTGGTTCTGACACTGTTCTGGGGCGGGCCGCCGGGCAAACGGCCGCAGTTCGTCATCGCTGCCGAGGAGGCGGGCGACAAGGACGCCGGCCGCGGAAGTGGCAAGAGCACCTTGCCGCAGTACCTGGGCGAACTGGTCGGGGGCTGCATCGACCTCGACCACGCCGGCAACCGCGACCGCATCGGCAACCTCCTGCTGTCTCCTTCGTCTTGGTCGCGACGGATGGTGCTGCTCGACAATCTGAAAAGTGCACGCTTCTCGAACGACTATCTGGAGAAGTTGATCACGCGCACCGAGGTCACAGGCCACCGGCTCTACCACGGCTTCGCCGCTCGCCCGAATCTGCTCACCTGGGTCGTGACCGTCAACGGGGCCTACTTCTCCACGGACGAGGCCCAGCGGTCGATGGTCATTCAGCTCGACCGGCCGCCGAAGGAAGCCGGCAATTGGGACGCGGAGACGATGGCGTTCATCAATGACAACCGCGAGGCGATCATTGCCGACGTGCGCTGGCACCTGAAAGTCAAACAGCCCACGCCGATGAAAGAGGTGGGCCGCTGGGGGCCGTGGTGCCTGGGGGTGCTCAGCCGGTGCGACAACCCCGACAAACTCTGGAAACTGATCAAAGGCCGTGCCAACGCCATCGACGCCGACAAGGAAGAGGTGCAGCTCGCCCTGGACCACCTGCGGAGTTGCATCATCAGCCACTTCAACGCGGCAGAGAAGGGACCGACCTGTCCCGAGGTCTCTGTCTTCTGGGCACCGACCGCCTGGCTCGTCCAGGCCCTCCGCGTGCTCAAACGAGATCTCAACGACCGCACGGCGCAGCAGTTCCTCGCACGGCTCACTTGCTCAGGCCGGCTCCGCAAAAACGACCGCAAGACGCAGCGGGGCTACCTTTACATCGGCAGCGAGGTCGATTCCGACGACCTGCCGCCCGCCAAGGAGATTGGCTATCGGCCCGAGGTTCCAGGGGTTCAGCCGAAATCCGGGTGACGGACCCTTCCACCGTTGTTTCACGTTGGGGTTACATAGGACGCTGCTGGTGACGGTTCTTTCCGTCGCCAGTGACGGTTCTTTCCGGCGAATCGTGCGTCCGAGGAGGCGGAAAATGCAGCCAGTGCCGGAAAGAACCGTCACTGATGACGGTGCTACGAGACTACCGTCACCCCGTAAGTCCTTGCGCTGACAGCCTTTTCCTCTTGGGTGACGGTGGTGACGGTAGTTTTGCAATAAAAAGGTGTTCACAGGGGTGTGGTAGAGCTGTGAATAGGAAAAGATTGAAAAGAACCGTCACCACCGTCACCACCGTCACCGGCTTCTTCGCCTGGTGGAGGCGGCTGTGATGGCTCAGGCGGCTGGAGGCAATCGGAAGAGGCGCTCCTCCCGTTGGCAAGCGCACAACTCCGGCAGAGGCAGTGGGTCCGCCGTAGCGTAAGGAACGTACCCCGTATCATCCTCTCAACCTGAGCGTGCGGCGACGTTCTCGGAGCACGCATGACCGCGAAACTGGGAATTGCCTTCGGGGCCCGTCGAGCGCCTCTGAAACGCTTTGGACAGCGTGTCCGGTTCTCGGGAAACGAGTGATCACCAGCACTTCGGCAACTCGAACACCTTGGCCTCGATTGTCGGGTTGAGGTTGAACTCCTTGTAGGTCTCGGTGATGCGCTCCCCGCCCCCAACGAGAACGCGCTTGAGCGGCAATAGGGTCTTCGCGTCCAGCCAGAGCGTGACCCTGGCCTTGTCCTTGCCACGTCCGGCGGTGGTGTAACTGATAGCCGTGGTGTCCCGGCCACGCACTTTCTCCCCAGCCTCCCTTTTGAAATCCGTGACGGGCATCATGGCCTCGACGTCCACTTCCGCCTCCTCCCCACCCCTCCTCATGACAACGAAGATCACGCCACCCATCAGGCCCAGGCGGCAGGTCATCGCACTGAGTCGGTCGTGCAACTTCTTCGGGAGCGGGCCCTCCTTCGGTTCCGGAAATCCCGTCATGGACGCTCGCACCCGCTGGCCGTCAGCAGTGATCGCACAGTTGAATGCCTCGCCATTGGTCTCCCCGTCCAGTTTCAGCTGCGTCTTGTTGTCTCTGGTCAGCAAGAGAGACGCCTTGAACTTGTCTTCCTGGCCCTTGCCATTCTGGAATTGCGTGCTGATCTCGGCCGCAACCTGGATGGCCTTGGCTGCCTTGATTGTCTTCTCCAGGTTACGGAAGAGTTTTTCGGCCTCATTGTCCTGGGCAAGGGCGGACGGCAGCCAGAGCAGGGCCGGTAGCAGCAGAGCGGACAGACCGTAACGCATGACTTCTCCTTATCGGGTAAGTGCCCCCTTATCTGTAGCGATCACGGTTGCGCGACAGTTTCGCCAACCGCCGTCACTTCGACAGTTTGAAAGCCTTGGCATCGACCTTGGGGTCGAGCAGGAACTCGGTGTAGGTCTCGGCGATCACCCACGTCTTCTCGAAGAGGATGTGGCGTTTGATTGGCAGGTGGGTCCTTGCGTCCAGCCACAGAGTCACCTCCGCCGTGTTCAATTTGTAGCGGACCACCTTGGCGTCGCGGCCGCCGACCTTTTCGTCCTTGGCCAGCTTGAACTCGGTCGCGCGCAACAACTCCTCGGAGTCTGGCAGTTTCCCGGAACTCCCCTGCTCCTGTGTGACGACGAGCAAGAGAAAGAAGATGATCCCGGCACGACTCGCGCAGGTGCTGCCGAGCGTGTGCAGGCCCTTTGGCGTTGCCTTCTCCTCGTCTTTCCCTTTGGACGACATCCTCAGTGTGGTGCCGTTCGAGGTCAGCGCGCTGCGCACGGGGTCCGGCTCCTCCGTGTCCGTCTCGGTCAGCAGCAGACGCAGCTTGTTGCCCTGAGCCAGGAGCAGCGAAATCTTGAAGTTGCCGCGGAGGCGGGTTGTGTCGGACTTGGCGTCGACGGCCACCCGGATCGCCTTGACGTTCTTGACCTTCTTCTCGAAGTCGCGAAAGAGGTTCTCAGCCTCGTTGTCCTGGGCCAACGCTGACGGTAACCTCAACAGAGCCGGCAGCAGCAGGGCGAGCAGGGCATAGCGCATGCAGACACCACCTTTCCATGCGAGTTTCCCGTTGCGTCGGTACGGCGGCGGGAGTGGTTCCCCGTCGCGCCTGGGGCCATATCGTACTCGGACGATCCGCGCAAGGGACAGGAAAAAGTGTGGAAAGTGACCGGCGAGGGAGGAAGCGGACTTGCGCAGGTCGCGTGCCAGGCCGTCTCGACGCCAGCCGCCTTGTGCAGTCCGAAGCTCGACACCCAGTTCGCGCAGCCGACAATTCCGGCCCTTGCCGGCCACTGTCGTCGGGCATTCGGCCACGAAGGCGACGTAACGTGGCACCAAGCAAGGGACGATCTTGCACGTCAGCGATGGTGGGATGACCGAAGGCTCATTTGCTCACGTGCAGACTTCGGGCCGCGCGGCCTGCTGGCGGATCCAGGGAGCGGATAGCCCATTCCTCTGCCCTGGACGGAGCCGACAGCGAAAGAAAAGGCGACCGTTTGGCTCCGAGAAGCAAGGAATCCGCTCGGCTCACGCCCGTGCCCCGCCCCAGGAGGGTCGAACAGTCTCACCACACCAGCGCGAAGCCACTCTCACGATTCGGCAGGCTTCTGCTTCGACTCCTTTTTCTTGCGGCCCGGCGGCAGGGTCGGTTCCTCCACTTCCCCGGCATCGGCTGGCGGGTTCTCAGCCTCCTCCAGCAAGGACGCCACGCTGGTCGCGAGTGCGGCGAAGAAGAAGGGATACGAGTGGAAGGTGCGCGAGGGGGTGAAGCTGACGCGCGAGTAGGGGCAAGGCAGCGGCGAGCCGGTCGAGCGTGTGTGGCTCACTTCCTCGAGAAGTGGCCGCCGGCATTCACGGGAAATGGCGGACGATGTGACCGACGCACGCGCCAATGGCCTACCCTTTTCGCACCTCCTCAAGCTGCCAATCGTCTTCCGTCGTTCGATGGTTTTCGGTATGCACGATCAGCCGCCTGAGATTGGGTTGGCTGGGGAGCCATTGCTGAGCGAGCGCCTCTTCCTTGAGCTTGTGGTAGTGCTGCCGCCCACACAGGTTGCCGCACGAGCGGCCCGCCGCATCGCTGGCAGAATCCTCTCCCTCACTTCTTCAAGGGCGCCGTGACGATCACGGTCAAAGGCGTGGACGGGTCGGCGACGCGGACGAGGGGCCGATTGGCGGCAGCCGGATCACGATTGAATGGCACCTGGGCGTCGCCGCGCAGCACCACCGTGTAAGTGCCCGGCGGCACGTTCGCGGCCACGGTTAACTTGACGGTCGCCTCGGGCTGCCCCGCAGGCACCTCGACCGCGGCCACGCCGAACCCCGGCGGCAAATTCAGTCCCGTGAGCTGCACCTTGCCATTGAAATCCGGCCAGTGACGTACCGCTGTCACCTTCGCCGCCAGTGCGCCGCCTGCTGTCACCGTCAACTTCTCGGCCGGCAATCGGATCGCGTAAGGCGCCTTCTCGCGCACCGCCAGGCAGACCTCGCGCACCGCCACCGACGTGTTGATGTTCGCGATGGGCCAGCGGCGCTCAGAACAGCGCACCGGCCGCTCGACGCGCTTGCCGTCGATCATCGCCCACGCCTTGAGGCGGATGGCGCCCGACCATTCGGGGGCGTCCGCCGCGGCCGTGAACACGACGTTGGCGAACTGCGACTGTGGACTGACGTGGACCGGCGGACAGGTGATGCCCGGCGGCAAGCCCTCGGCCTCGACCGTCACCGGGCCGTTGTAATCGCGCCGGTTCAGGCACAGTTCATAGTGCGCCGAACCGCCCTGCCGCACCACCGGACAGGTCGGCTCGTTCGGCGTCTCGTGGAAGACGACCGGATAGAAGTCCGGCACGGCCCTGGTGAGCCGCAGGACGTACTGATAGCGGGCGCCGCCGTTGCGGTAGCGGTCCTGCACGAAGAGGCGATACTGCCCATTCGCGGGCGCGCGGAAGGTGCCGAGCGGGTCGCGGTTGAACTGGGCCAGCGCGTTGAAGTTGATGCCGTGGTCGTCGAAGGTGGCCAGCTCGTTGCCCTTGGCGTCGGTGATGATGACGAACGGGTCGCCGGGCAGGTCGAGCCGTTCGCAGAGCAGATCGACCGCAATGGCCTCGCCGGCCTTCGCCGTGAAGGTGTACCAGTCGCGGTCGCCGGGTTTGTCGAAGCGGCCGCAGATCACCGCCGGCACCTCGACTGGCTGGGCGGTCTCCGGCGTGTCGTTCGGCTCGCGCTCCAGCACCACCGGCGCATCGGCCGCCAGGACCGTCACCGGGTTGAGGGCGTCCTTGAGTCCTTCCGGCCAGAATTGCAGCCCGCGGGCGTTCAGGTTCGGCGATGGCAGATGGTTGCGGAAGGCGAAGCCCGGCGGCGCATCTTTCGGAGCGGTAAAGGTCAGCTTGAGCTGTTCGAGGGGCCGGTCCAGGGCAGTCCACTCGGCGGCGACTTTGCCGCCCGGCAGGTTGCGCCCCAGGAGCGTCAACTCGGATGGCTGGCCCGGCACGACCGCGGCGGGGAAGACGTTCTCGATGTGCGGGTGCGTGCTGACGACGAGCCGATAGGGCAGCCCGCCGAGAAAGGTGGCGTCGTGCAGGCGCAGCAGATATTCGCCCTCTGCGGGGGCGACGAAGTCGAGCAGCGGGTCGGTGCGGTGATAATACGGGCGGCTCTGGAGCAACTGCTTGCCGTCGGCGGTGGACAGCGTCAGGATGGCGCGCAGCGTGGAACTGAGGCGGAAGGCGTGGCAGTCGATGACGACGCGATCGCCCTTGCCGGCACGGAAGCGAAAGAAGTCGTCGGCGTTGCCGTCGCTTCGCCCGTTGATGGCGCAGTTCAGCGGGACGAGTTGGGCCTTCTCGGCGGTGTCATTGCCGGGCGTCTCGTTGACCTCGGTGAGTCCGCGGCTGACGGCGAAGAGGCGCACGCCGCTGATGCCGTACTTGCCGACGGCGCGCACCTCGTAGGTGCCGGGTGGCGTGTCGGCGGCGACGGTGACACGGAATTGGTTCGGCTTCACGAACTCCGCGCGCAGGCCGGGATGGTCGAAGTGCAGCGCCTTGACGTCATCGAGGTCGCGGCCGGCGATTTCCAGCGAGACGGTCGAGCCGGCGCTGCCGCCGAGCGGGAAGATGCGATCGAGGCGAACCTGTGGCAGTTCGGCCCGGCTCTCACCGCAGAAACTGAACCACAGAGACACAGAGGCACAGAGAAGAATCAAGAACCGAGAACCGAGAACCGAGAGCCGAGAACGGGATGAGCGCCGAGCCGCCTTCTTGTCATTTTCGGTTCTCGGTTCTCCGTTCTTCATTCTCCGTTCTCCTCTCTGTCTTCTCTGTGCCTCTGTGTCTCTGTGGTTCCAACTCAAATCAATTCGGCGATGGGCAGGCCTTCGTTCAGGATCGGAAGGGGCCGCTGCGCCGCGTCGTGGAACTCTTGGCGGTAGTCGATGCCGAGGACGTGGTACATCGTCGCCAGCACGTCCTGCGGACTGGCGGCGCGGCTGGTCGGGTACTCGGCCCGGCTGTCGGTCGAGCCGATCACCTGCCCCATCCGCAGCCCGCCGCCGGCGAACAGCACCGACATGGCGCCCGGCCAGTGATCGCGGCCCGCCGTGCCGTTGACCCGCGGCGTCCGCCCGAACTCGCCATACGAAATCACCAGCACGCGCCGGTCGAGGCCGCGGTCGCGCAGATCCTCGATCAGCGCCGCCACGGCCCGATCGTAGCGCGGCAGCAGGTTCGTCCGCAGCGCCTGGAAATTGTTGTTGTGCGTGTCCCAGCCGCCCATGTTCACCGTCACGTAGGTGACGCCGGCCTCGACGAGGCGGCGCGCCAGCAGCGTGGACTGCCCCCAGGTGTTGCGGCCGTAGCGGTCGCGCACCCGCGCATCCTCGCTCTGGATGTTGAAGGCGGTGCGGCAGCGCTCGCCGGTGACGATCTCGAAGGCGTCGCGGTAAAAGCGGTCGTAGCCTTCCGCCGTGCCCTGCGTATCGACATCGCGGCGCAGGTTGTCGAGCCCCTGGAGCAGTTCGCGGCGGTTGCGGAAGCGGTTCAGATCGACCTGCGGCCCCAGGCGCAGGTCGCGCACCTCGAAGCCGGGATTGTTCGGATCGTTGCCGGGGTTGAACGGGTTGTAGGCAACGCCGAGGTAAGCGGCGTTGGCGCTGGGCGGCGGGTTCGGCAGGCAGACATAGCCGGGCATGCGCGGGGCGTTGGCTCCGCGAACGCGGGCCACGATCGAGCCGCAACTCGGGTTGAGGTTGTCGTTGATCTCGATGGTCGGCACGTAGCCGGTCATCATCCAGTGCGTGCCCATGCCGTGGCCGGCGTTGGTGTGCGTCGCCGAGCGCACGATGCTGATGCGGTCCATCAGCCGGCTCTCCAGCGGCAGGTGCTCGCTGATCTGCGTGCCGGGGACGTTGGTCGAGATGGGGCGGAATTCGCCGCGGAACTCGGCCGGCGCCGACGGTTTGAGATCGTACATGTCGATGTGGCTGGGGCCGCCGCCGAGCCACAGCAGGATGACCGCGGTGTCGCGCGTGCTCTGCCCCGCCTCCTGGGCGCGGGCCTTGAGGCGCAGGTGGTCGGCCAGCGTCAGACCGGCCAACCCGAGGAACCCGACTTTCAGGAAACTGCGCCGGCTGAGGCCGTCGCAGGTGCGGTAACTCGTGCCCGTCACGTCCAGCATGGATGCCCCCTTACGATTTTCCCTCTCTCCCCAAAGTGGGAGAGGGGTCGGGGATGAGGGGTGTTGATTTA
>DASPXY010000676.1:0-6218 GCA_035637055.1 Gemmataceae bacterium
CCAATAACGATCAGATAGGTTTCCTTCACGGCCACCCTCATTTCGGATCACCCTTCCAGGCCAGCTTGCTGCAGGATACTTTTGGCGGTTTTCTTGTCCAGTTCTGCATTCATCTGGCCGGGGACCGTCACGCGACCTCGCTTGACGGGATGCTTGTACTGTCTGTGACCACCCTTCGCTTTGATTCTACGCCAGCCGTCGGCTTCGATGCGTTTGATGATTTCTCGGACTTTCATCCCACCATCCTCGATCGCTAATTCCCAAGCGGACGGGCAGGGAGGCGCAACAGGACGGTCGCGGCGCCCTTGACCTTGTCGCCGACCTTCACCTTGACCTCAACGTCCGCGGACGCCGGCAGCAGCACCTCGGTGCGCGAGCCGAACTTGATCATGCCGAGGCGCTCCCCCGCGCGCACCTCCTCGCCGGGGCGCAGCCAGCACACGATCCGCCGGGCGATGGCCCCGGAGATCTGCTTGACGCGCACCAGCCGTCCCTGCCGTTCCTCCAGGTCGATCCATAATTGCTCGTTGCGCGCCGCGCACTCCGGATGGCGGGCGTCGAGGAACGCACCAGGGAAGTAGCGCAGGCCGACGACGCGGCCGCTGCGCGGGAGGCGGTTTACGTGGACATTGAAGATCGACAAAAAGATACTCACTCGGAGAGCGCGGCCGCCGGGGAAGTCGGGGTCATCGACCTCGCCGACGTGGGTAACGGTGCCGTCGGCCGGGCTGAGCAGAGCGGCCTCGTCGGTGGGAATGGTGCGCTCCGGGTCGCGGAAGAAATAGATCACTTCGAGCCACAGGAGAGCCAACACCGGCAGCGGCCACCAGAAGGCTTCGTGAATCAGCAGGGCAGCGGCGGTCAGCCCCCCGGCGAGGGAGAAGAATAGCAGGCTGAAGATCACGACTTCCGCCAGGCCAGCGCGGGCGAGGCCGAGCCGTCCGCGCCAGCGGAAACGGTCATCCTCCGGCCGAAACCAGTACCCGCAGACGTTGCGACAAAACTTCAGATCGCGTGGGTCGATAATATCGTGCGGACAGCCCGCGCACTGACCCTGACGTTTTTCGGCCATGCGGCGGACGTAGCCGGGGCGAAAACGGCGCAGCAAGGCACGCCGGAGACGGCCCCAGGCCAGCTCGATGCTCATGCAGAAACCGCCGCCTGGCTGGACGCCGGTGGGTTGAACGGGTGGTGAAGGGGGAGCGCTCGGCGGGTCGAGGGTGGACATATCCTTGAAGATAGCAAACCGCGGCGGCGCCGGCATCCCGTGGCACAGGCGTCTCGCCTGTGCTCCGTGAGAAGCCGTTTCTACGCACCGGGCGGCTTGCCAGCCTCGCCAGCGAGGCGGGCACGCAGCCGCGCCAGCAGCACCGATTTGGAGGGATGGGCGGGCTTGGCAGTCGCTGGCGGCGGGGCGGCTTGTTCCACGGGCGGCGCGGCTGCTTCCGCCGCGGCAGGGGCTTCCGGAGCCTCCGCAACAGGTGTATCGGGGACAGGTTCCCCATTCTCGATGAATTGCACCGTGGTGCCCGGCTTGCCGAGTAGCGCCTGCGTCTCGGCGTCGCTCAACTTCTTGGTGAGCCCGACGTAGTTGATCTGATCGTAGGGGACGAACATGAGGCGGCCCGTGTCCTGCGAGCCAGCCATGCGGCCGCGGAGCACGACATAGTCGCACTCCAGGCGCACGATCGCTTGCGGCACGATCTCGCTGCCGTTGATGGTCACGATCATGAGGCTGTCCTGGAGGAGTGGCGGGATCCGCCCGAACAGCGCCACCCACGAAGGTCCCTGCATCTCATCCTCCTACCCGAGAGGCGCCGCGCCACTCGGACGCAGGGCGGCATCGACCCGCATCAGGCGCAACTCGCTCTCTGGGAGTCTAGCTCATGAATCCTTTCAAGGAGGAGCGGCCAGGGCCCAGCTGACAGAGGAGGCGAGGACCAGCATGGCCAGAGAGTACCTTGCCAGCGCCACTCAAGCCTTCGCCTTCCGCCACTCATCGAGGGTTTCGAGAACCGCCGCGGCGTGCTCCTCGGCCGTCGCCTGGCCCCACTTGTCGAACCGCGAAAAGGTCGAGCCACCATGCAACGGACCAGGCTCACCCTCGCGCAAGTAAGGTCCGGAGACGCCCGCGTACCACGGGCCATCGTCGCTGCGAAAGCGCCAGACGTACAGGGCGCGTTCGCCTTCGGGACTGGTCGAGATGAACACGGCCATCTTCTTGAGTTGGTCCGGCTGGCGGCCGAGTTCGGTCGGATACATCAGCCAGTTCACCATGTTGGCAGCGGCAAAGGCATCCCAGGTGCGATATTTGGGGGGGAATAAGTCGAGTTTGTTCAGGCCGCGCAGCAGCTCGAAGAGCAGTTCGCAGGTCTCGGGGCAGGCCGCAATGCGCTGCAGCACCGACTTTGCGACCTTGCCGCCACGTCGCAATACCGAGATCGCCGCGAAGGCGGCCAGCCGCGGGTCGGTGAACTGCACCGCTTCCTTGAGCAAGGGATCGAGGGCGGGCGACTTCAGATAGCCGGCGATGTCGAGCCAGGATCCCGCATGTTGGCGGACATCCCAGTATTTCTCGCTGAACCGCCAGGCGACCCCCTCCTTGCGCTGATATCGCGCGGCCGCCTTGAGAACCTGCTTCAGTTGCTTGACGGCGAGCGGGGCAATCGCTTCGAGATCACTCTTGCCACTGGCGAGGTCCAGTTTTCCCTGCGCGACGGCGGCGAGGAACACGTCAACGATACCACCGATGCAAGGACCGGCCAGTTGAATCAGCTCGGGAAAGAGGATGTCGGCGTGATCGAGGAGCTTTGGCAATTCCGTGAACACGCGGCTGTAAACACCCCCTGCCGGCCAACCGTGTTCGCGGATGCAGGCCATGAAGCCCTCGGCTGCTTCGCGGGTGCCACACGCCCCCAGGAGAGCCAAAATGGCGCATTTTGCCCGCCCGGAGAGGTGCGGATAGGCTTCCCGGGCGGGTGCCGCCAGAGTTGGGTAGGGGCTTTGGACCAGCGGGAAAATGAGTTCGTGGACGACATCCTCCCATTCGACCCGCGGCGGCGGGAACGGCAGTCCGACGGCTGCGTTGAGCAGGGCCAACGCTTCGGCCTCGCCATGCTTCCAGGTCGTGGCGATCGGATCCTCACCGGGATCCAACTGGTCCAGATCCTCCAGACGATCGTATGCTTTGTCCCGAACCTCGGCATCCTTATCGAGAAGGGCAGGTAGCAGTTTGCGGTAAGGCGATTTGGGAGGGAAGGCTGCCAGCGCTTCTTTGAGGTTCATGGCTCGGCTCGTGTTGGGAAGCGATTGCGGAGAACCCGAGACAAGCCCGGAGCGCCAGCGACGGGACCATACTACCGTCCCGTCGCTGGCGCTCCGGGCTTGTGTGTCCCGCCGCTGGCGCTCCGGGCTTGTGTCCAACCAGCGGTCGGCACAGGAAGTCAGAGTAACGAACCTGCGGGATAGCGGCCAGCCACCGAAAGCCGAGACGGTCCTCAGCGCGGTTCCTTGTTTGGTAGACGAAGCGGTGAAAAGCCGATCCCCAGTATACGCGATACTCTCACTCCGAAAACACCCTCAAAGGAGTCCCCGAAGACCACCGCCTCAGCCGGACCATCGACGATGAGTCGGCCAGCATCAAGAAGCAGCGCCCGCGGGAAGAACTCCATGGCCGGCCGTAGATCGTGTAGGGCGGCCAGGATCGTGTGACCATCGCCGTGTAACTCGGCCAGCAGGGCGAGCAGGTCAAGTTGCCGCCCGATATCCAAGGCTGCGAGCGGTTCGTCGAGGAGCAAGATCGGCGCCTCCTGGGCGAGCGCTCGCGCGAGGAACGCTCGCTGGCGTTCGCCGCCGGACAACGTCGGCACCGTCCGGTGACGCAGGGCTGTCAGTCCGACTCGCTCCAGCGCCCAATGGACACGGTCGTAATCGGCGCGCGACAGCGACCTCCACAGGCCGACGTGCGGATAGCGGCCCAGCGCCACCGCATCCTCGACACGAATCTCGAAGCTCGTGCCGGTGTGCTGTGGCAGATAAGCGCATCGCCGCGCGACGGCCTTCCGCCCCAAATCCCGTAGTGGCGTCCCTCCCAGGCGAACATCCCCGCTCGTCGGACCCAGCACCCCCGCCAGCACACGCAGGAGCGTCGTTTTGCCGGCGCCGTTCGGGCCGAGCAGGACCGTCATTGACCCCGGCGGCAGCGTCAGCGTCACCCCGTCGAGCAGCGTATGACGGCCGATGCGAACGGCGATATTTTCGGCCTGTAAAGTCGGTGGATCGATCACGGCCGTTCTCCCTGGCTGCGGCGAAGGATCAGCAGGAACGCCGGCCCGCCCAGAAACGCCGTGAGGATGCCCAGGTGCAAGGCATAGCGTTCCGACAGTACCCGCGAGAGTAACTCGCACGCCATCAGGAAGGCAGCCCCGCCGGCAATACACGCTGGCAACAAGTGAGACGTGCGCGGGCCAGTCCAGCGGCGGAGCAGGTGCGGCACCATCAGGCCGACGAAGCCGATGGCCCCGCTGACCGCCGTCGCCGCTCCGGTCGCCAGGGCAGCGAAACCAAGCACGAGCAACCGCGTCTGGACGACAGGCACGCCGACCGCCAGCGCCTGCTCCTCGCCGAGTAGCAGGGCGTCGAGCCGCCGGTGTAAGCCCAGCAGTCCGACGCACCCGAGGGTGACTGCCGGAAGGGCCAACCACAGGTGTTCCCAGGTCTGATTGCGAACGCCGCCGACCAGCCAGAACAGCAATTCCTGCACCCGATGCTGCTCGGTCACGATCATGACCAGCGACATGCCGGCAACCGTCATGCTGCCGACGGCCACCCCCGTCAGCAGCAGCGAGTGGATCGTCGGCCGCCCGCCCAGGTACGTCAGGGCGTAGACCAACAGCGCCGCCCCCAGCCCGCCGAGGAAGGCGCACGCCGGCAGCGCCAGGAACATCGCTTCCGCCAGGCCGGTATGGATCGCCAGCACCGCGCCGAGCGCCGCGCCGCCGCTAACACCCAGGACAGCGGGGTCGGCGAGGGGGTTCTCGAAGGTCGCCTGCAAGGCCGCGCCGGAACAGGCCAGCGCCGCCCCGACCACCCCGAGCAGCAGCACTTGCGGCAAGCGGACGTGCAGCACCAGGAAACGCTCCGTCGCCGGCACCCCGGCGTCGTCGCCCAGCCCGATCGCTGCTGCCAGCACATGCACGACATTTCCGAGGGGAATATGCACCGTGCCCCAGGCGATTCCCAGCGCTGCCAGTCCGACGTAGGCCGCCGCGAGCAGTCCGGTGACCAGGGCCGGGCGCGTCATGGTGCAGCCTTTGGGATGTTTCGGGTCGGTTCGCCCAGCGGAGTACCGCACGGCTCACCGTCCCTCTTGGGGAAAACACTCAGGATGCAGGCGGCGGGCCAGCCGCTCGACGCCTTCGACCGCGAACTGCGACAGACTGCTGAGATAGCGGCCCTCGATGGACAGAACGCGGCCCTTGCGCACGGCCTGCAGTTGGCGGAGGATGGGATGGCTTGCGATCTGGCCCTGTCCTTGATACGCCGCCCAGCGTGGCTCCAGGATGATTTCCGGATCGGCGGCGACGACACGCTCCGGCGCGATCTCCACGTTGCCTTCGAGGCCCAGTTCCGTCGCCACGTTCACCGCGCCCGCTTCGCGTATCACATCGTCGATCGTGGTGCGTTTGCCAGCCGTGTAGCCGCCCGACCAGAACAGCACCCGCGGACGACGGGCCAGGTTCGCCAGGGATTGTGCCAGCGCCCGGCGCCGCGTTTGCATCCGTTCGACCAGGCGCTCAGCCGCCTCCGCAGCGCCGACGCGCCCCCCGAGTTTGCGAACACCGGCCTCGATCTCGTCCAGGCTGTGGAGGGCCTCGTTGCGATAGATCGACAAGCCTGCCCGCTCCAGCAGCTTGAGGGCGTCGGCGGTATTGTACGGGGCGACGCAGACCAGATCCGGGCCAAGGGCGATGACGCGCTCCGGATCGGCGTCGCGCAGACGTGGAATCGACGCCGGGTAGCGGCCGGCGATATTGGAGATGTCCGGATCGTCGGCCAGCTGGGTGACTCCGGCCATGCGCTCGATCGGCACCAGTTCCGCGAGCATCTCGTCGGTGGCCAGCGTGAGCGAAACGATGCGCCGGGGGCTTGCTGGCCCTGCGGGCGCGTCGCCACTCGGCGGCGAGCGTGTGCAGCCTGACCACACGCTGAGCCCGGCC
>DASPXY010000677.1:0-8877 GCA_035637055.1 Gemmataceae bacterium
CAGCACGTCGCCACCGGGAGGGGCATTTGGGTTATCGCCACGTTGCTGATCTCCCTCTTCGTGGGTGGCCTCGTGACGAGCCGTACCACTGTCGGTGAGAAGAAGGGTGAAGCCATGATGTACGGCGTGTTGGTGTGGGGCGCTCTCGTGGCGATGATGGCAGGCCTCGCCACCACGCGCCAGAGCGCTTACCTCCCCTTCAGCAGTTATCTGCTCCAGGCAGGGGAGACGATGTCATCCCCTCAAAACACCCTCACGCCGGAGCGTGCCCGTGAGGTGTTCGGCCCGAATGTCACCCAGGAACAGATCGACCGGGCCAACCGCCCCTATGTGGTCACTGGGAACCGGGTCGAAGCGGCCTGGTGGGCGTTCGCCGGCATTGGCTTCTCGCTGTTCGCCGCCATTGCCGGGGCCCTGGTGGGAGCCGGGCCGGAACTGATCCTCCGTTACTGGGCCGGGCGCCGTCTGGTCGCCACGCCGCCGCCACACGCCTAACACGCGGCCGCGCAACGCCAACCTTCGAGGCGAACCGGGACTTCCGCAGCTCAGGCGGTCCCGGTTCGCCTCGCTGCTTTCCCTGGACATTGTCCGGCGAACACCTCTGCTCTGGTTCGGGCAATCATCTTCTCACTTTTCGGCCTGGTCTTGCACCATTTCCCTGCTTGGTGTCGTGGGCCGCACGCGAAACCCCAAGTCGTCGTGTGCGTTTCACGCGCCGCCCACAACACCTGACAGCAGCCTTCCTTAGATTGTACCGTAACTCCTTCCGTGGAAATATGTTCTGCGAACGATTCTGGCAGCGTGAATCGTCGTAGGCCAAGGGGCGGGCTAACGCTACATTCCAGCGCGAGTTGGCATGGGACGTGCATCCGCTCTATCCAGCCGCGGTGAACCAAACTAGCGGCCTCCGATTGTGCGACTTTTTGCAAAGGGTGTGAGAGTTTCTCCGCGAGCCGATCTGTCGGGGGGCTGAGCGGATTGCTGGGAGACTCCCCCTTTGCAAATTGTCTTTTCCCGATCGTCATTGGTTGTTTCACTTCCAGTCGCCAACTTGCCGGTCCGCCCCATCGCTTCTTGGCATGCCGAGTGCATTCTTTCCGCCCCGCGACCTTCGTGTCTTGCGTGTCCAACTTCCGCAGCGAGACGGCGGCATGTTGAGCGAACGAGTCCGCCAAAGCGGTGAGGGGCAGATCGGGGAACCCGAGCAAGGGGTGCCCGACTACGCTCCTGCCCTGGCGACGACGCACACGGCCTTCTGCGATGAACTTGCCAGTGCCATCGCCCAACTCCCGCTGCGCCAGGGCGACCGCGTCCTCGACGTACCTTGTGGCGACGGCTTCTACAGCGCATTGCTGGCTCAGCGCGTCGGTCCGCAAGGTACGGTCGTCGCGGCCGATCATTCCAGCGATTATCTGGAGTGGGCAAAGAGATTAACACAGCCGGCCAGTCGCACCCATGTCGAGCTTGCAGCCGCGGACGCCTATCACCTGCCCTTCGCTGACGACAGTTTCGACCTGGTCTGGTGTGCCCAGAGTCTGATTAGCCTCGACGCCGTGCCTGCGCTGCGCGAGTTGCATCGCCTGGTGCGGCCTGGAGGGACCGTCGCTCTCCTGGAGACCGACGACGGGTATCACGTCCTGTTACCCTGGCCGGTCGGGCTGGAACTGGCCCTGCAGCGCGGCCTCTACCGGGCGTGCCGCCAGCGCTACGGAAATGGCGTCAAGTTATATCCGGGGCGGCGGTTGCGACGGCTCTTGGGCAGGGCAGGTCTGGAGCCGGTACGCTCAACCACCTACGCGGTGAGTCGGCACGCTCCACTGGGGTCGGAAGATCGGGCCTTCTTCGTGGACTTCTTCCGCTATTTGCGTGAACTGGCCTGGCCCGATCTCCGACCAGCGGCCCGCCGGCGGTTCGAGACACTGACCGACCCTGGCTCGCGCCACTGTCTGCTGAACCGTCCTGATTTTGAAGCCACCTACCTCTTTATGATCACTCTGGGTACAAAAAGAAGACACAGGGAGCGGACGTCATGAGCCCGACCTTGACCGCATTGCCCCATCCCATCACGACCTCGCGAGGATCTGCGATGACCCACGCCCCCGCCGATGGCCTGACCGTTCTCGATCGCGGCCTCGACCTCATGGAAGAAGTGCTCCTGCGGACGAACGATCCTGGGGCACGCGCCGCAGGGATTGCAGAAACCCTCCGCTCCCTCGTGCCCGACGCTCTCCTGTACGCCTGCCGCCTGACGCGCGATGGACAATCTCATACCGTCGTTGTGGACCGGGCAGGAGTGGAGCAGAAGGACGTTGCGCCCGAGGAGTTGTCCGGCGCGTCGGGAGGGCGTCGCTGGGTCGCGCAAGACCTTGGGGCCGAGGGCGGTCACGGGCTGCTGGCCGTGGCACTCCCGGAGCAGGCCGACGCCGACCTGCAAGCGCCGAAACTCCTGGCCCTGTGTGCCCGGCACCTGGCGAGGTGTCTGGACCTTGAAACGGCGCGGCGTGAACGCAGCGCGCTGGAGGTGGATCTTGGGGAGCAAACCTGGCTCGCGAACCTCGGCCTGCTGGGCAGCCCGGTCATGCACGAGTTCAACAATTTCCTCAATGTCGCTCTGCTTCAGGTTGCGGTGCTGGAACAGGAGTTCCCGGGTGTTCGGCGCGCCGAGTTTCGCGTGATCCGGCAACAAGGGAAAACCGTGGCCGAACTGGTGCGGCAGTGGCAGCAGTACCGCCACCGCCAGCAGATCGGGCCACGCCCCCTCGATCTCAACACGTTGGTTCGTCAGACCGTGGAGGCGATCACCCGCGAGGAACCGGGCTTTGGCGAGGCGCGGATCGGGTTAGCCGCACCAGACGGAACCCCACCGGGGAAGGGGGGAGTGTGGGTGAAATTGTCGCTGGCTGCGGAATTACCGCCGGTGTTGGGAACAGCGCTGGACGCGCAGCGGCTCATCCGCTTCCTGGTGACCAACGCGGCCGCCGCGATCACCACCCTGCCTGGCTTCATCTCGATCCGGACAGAACTGACGGGTGGCAAGGTGGTGCTCACCATCGAGGACACGGGGCCGACGGTCGCTCCGGAAATGCTCGCGCAGGTGTTCGAGCCACTCGTCTCCGCCCGTGAGGGGCCGAACCGTTTGGAAATGGCGGTCTGCCGAATGCTGGCACAACGACGTTTGCAGGGAGGAATTGTCGCAGAGAACCGGCCCAGTGGGCTGGCGGTCATCGTGACGCTCAAGCCATGCACATGACAGAGGACGAAGTACCGAGGACGGAGTACCGAGTACCAAGTACAAAGTACCGAGGGGAGAGAACAATGTCTCCTCCTCTCGGTACTTTGTACTTGGTACTCGGTACTCCGTCCTCGGTACTCTGCTGATCTAATGGGTGAACCAGTTCCACGGGAACCCGCTCAACCAACTCACCAGCAGCAAGAAGCTAATGACCACAGCCCAGATGACCGCGGTCGCATTGGCATTGCTTCGTGATGGCTCCATAATTCTATCCTCTCTCGTTCCGGCCCCGCACTGTCCTGCAATGGGCACCTATTTCGGGGTTTTCTGCTTCTCGGCGATCTTGCGGGCTTCCTCCAAGTGTTTGCGAAGGGTCGGCAGGGCATCGTTGACATAGGTCCGCAGGCTGGCGTTGGTGGTGCTCTTCGCCACGCCTTCGTAGGTGCGGATCTCGCGCTCGTGTTCCTTCACCATGTGGCTGATGAACTCACGATCGAAGGCAGCGGGTTCCAGCCGGTCGAAGCGCGCCCGTGTTTCCTTGGACTTCGCGTCCAGGCCAGCGACGACGCCAAGTTTCATCTCAGCGGCGACCGCCAGGAGCTTTTTGTTGCAGAGGGCGTGATCGTCAACTAATCGCTTGGCGAAGTCACGAACGTCCTGGCTCTGGGCGTGCTTGACCGCGCGCTCGGCCAGTTTCTCTTCGAGGATGTTGCAGGCCAGGGCTCGCGCGACGAACTCCTTGTCACTGGGGGGGTCGCCGGCACTGCGGCCCACCTGCCCCAACGTGCCGAAGGCGATCACCAGGGCGACAAATCCCACAAGCCGTGTTCTCATCGTTGCTCCTCCTGTGGTAAGGCCGTTTCGACCCAGACGCGACCTCCAGCGAGGTCGCGTAGTGACGAGGTCGCAAATGGTGTACCACGGAGGGGAGCAAAGCGGGGACAAGGGAAACTGCTTGCCATCGCAGGAGAAGGGATTCACGGCGCGCGCGCAGTGGGCAAGCGGCGCACACCGAATTGAGAATGCGGTTGCTCAGTGACCGCCAGCGTCTGAATTCGTTGCCTGCGGTCAACCCTGGTTGGGCGTGAAATCCGCGGTGGGGGGCGGCAGTTGGTTTCGTTTCGCTGCGGCATCACGTTTGCCCTAGTGAACTGAACCGAGGGCGGCTGTTGGACGCCTGCGAGTGTTTCACAAATGGCGGGCCGTCCCTAACCTTGGAGTGGAAGGAGACTCACATGGCGAACACCAGACAGAAGATGGTGACGGCAGTGTTTCGCGATCCGGTCAACGCGCAGCGGGCTCATGACTTCCTGCGCCGCCGCGGCTACACCGATCCCGAGATCAATGTGCTGATGTCCGACAAGACGCGCTCGACGTACTTCTCCGGTCAGGAGCCCGGCTCGATCAAGACGGGCACCATGGCGGCGGAAGGGATGGGCGTGGGCGGAGCCATCGGCACCGCGGTGGGGGCGACCGTGGGTGCGCTGGCCATGATCGGCACCTGGATCGCCGTGCCCTTTACCGCCGGCGCCAGTCTGTGGGTGGCTGGTCCCCTCGCGGCGGCCCTGGCTGGTGGCGGCGCGGGCGCGGTCGCGGGCGGCCTGATCGGCGCCCTGGTGGGCTGGGGCATTCCCGAGGAGAACGCCAACGCTTACCACGAAGCCCTGCGCGAAGGCGGCGTCGTGATCGGCGTCGTGCCGCACAACAGCGACGAATCCAGCGAGATCCAACGCGAGTTCAAGGATCTCAGCGGCGACAACGTCTGCTACTGCTAGGACGCACGAGTTGGAGACGTGGGTGGCGGGCACGGAGAGGGAGGCTTTTGCCGAACTCTCCGCGCCCGTTTTTTCTTTGCTGTGCGGCGATGCGTCGCCGCCTGGTTTGGAGTAAGGAGTGCCTTATGGTCTCTCTGCGAACCCCGATCAGTCGTGACGTCGGCTCCGGCCAGCTAGAGAGCGGCGGGGCCAAACGGATCAACGTCGGCGAGACAGAGCGCTGGCTATCAGTGCTGGGCGGCAGCATCCTGGGCGTGTTTGGCCTGAGCCGTCGCTCGCTCCCTGGTCTGGCCCTCGCTGCCGTGGGTGGCAGCCTCATCTACCGCGGGCTGACAGGCCACTGTCATCTCTACGAGGCGTTGGGCCTGGACACGGGCGGCCACGGCGAGGCGACGAGCGTGCCGGCGGGCCACGGCGTCAAGGTGATCCGCTCCATTACGATCAATCGTACGCCGGAGGAACTCTATCGCTTTTGGCGCAATTTCGAGAACTTGCCGCGTTTCATGCATCACCTGGTCTCGGTCACGACTACGGGCAACCGCTCGCACTGGGTTGCGTGCGGCCCAATGGGCAAGCAGGTGGCCTGGGATGCCGAGATCATCAACGAGGAGCCCAACCGCCTGATCGCCTGGCGGTCGCTGGAAGGGTCGGAGGTCGCGACCGCAGGCTCGGTCCATTTCACGCCGGCGCCGGGCGGGCGCGGCACGGAAGTGGAGGTCGTCATGAAGTACGACCCACCGGCCGGCAAGGTTGGCAGCCTCATCGCCTGGCTGTTCGGCAAGGAACCGGGGCAGCAGGTGCAGGAAGAGTTGCGTCGTTTCAAGCAGCTGATGGAGACAGGTGAGGTCCCCACCACCGAGGGGCAGCCGTCTTGCCGGTTCTAATCCAGGCTCCGGTTGCGGGTGTCCGTTCGTAGTACCGCCTTTAGGCGGAATCAACGGGGGTTCCGCCTAAAGGCGGTACTACGAACGGACACCCGCAACCGGATTGTGAATGAGAGCCGGACCCGTTCTGCGGACAAGCGGTTTTCCCGTGGCTTGTTCGCGACGTGAGAAAACGAGAAAGCCCCACAGCACTCAAGGGTGCAGTGGGGCCAGCCATCGAATCCGGCCACGTGGCTCCGACAGGATGGAGGCCACGAACCGTGCTGACGTCAGCTCTTGTCGTCGGAGCGCGTGATCGCGGCCCAGCGACAACACTGACGGCAGCAAGCGACCCTCGCCAGGTTTCCCAACTGTCGCAAGGACAGGCGGGAGGGACTGAGGAGGGTGGTCAGGGGAGTGCGGCCGACAGGGCTGGCGACCGCACCCATCCCTTGGCTCACGATTAGAACGGCGTCTTGTTCTCCTCGATCACGGGCTGCGCCGGCGTGATCGTCGGAGCAGATTCCAGGGCCGGGGTGGCGGCCGGCATCGGCGCGTTCGGGACGACGTTGATCTGCACACCCTTGGTGCCGTTGGCCGGCGGCTCGGTGCCCTTGTCGTTGGGCATCTTCTGCAGCGGCGTGCCATCCTTCGGGAGCGGAATCAACTCGCCCTTCGGGGCGGGCATCATCATACCGCCAGGGCCGTAGCCGACCCCGCCGCCGCCACAGCTGTTGCAGCCGGTGTCGCAGCAGTCGTTGCCGTGACCGCCACGGCGGAACAGACCGCGCATCCGTTCGCGGAAGCGATGTCCCCTGCTGCTGCCGCTGTCGCAGCAGCTATCGCACGTGTTGCCACTCGGAGCCGGAGCCGAGCAGCAACTCGGGGCCGGAGCGGAGCAACAGGTCGGCGCCGGGGCGCAGGTATCGCAGCAATCATTGCCGTGGCCGCCACGGCGGAACAGACCGCGCATCCGTTCGCGGAAGCGATGCCCCCAGCTGCTGCCGCTATCGCAACAACCGGTATCACAACCGCTCTCACAACCGCAGCTGCCGCCCGTCATGCCGCCCATGACCGGCGCGGCGGGGTGGACAACAGCGGGCGGGGGGATCACGGCTTTGGTATCTTTGCCATCAGGCGTTTGTCCTGAGAGCCAAGCCGTGCTTACCAACAAGTACGCAACATTCACGAGGTATCCTCCGTAGGGTTTGACTTGGGCTCAGGGGCATGGCGCCCTTCGTGGGACAATTGTCCGCTGCGCCGAACCAGCCTGTGCCGTTCATTCCTCCTCCGTGTACTCCAAACCAGCGTCCCAGGCCCGCTGACCGTCAGGACATTGGTTCGCCGAACTCTGCCTTTTTATTTCGGCAGCCCCCTCCACCTCGCTTGAGCACCTTTTCTCAACTACCTGGGGGACCGGAATACCGTGGATAGCCGGGTTGCCGGGCCAATCCCATAACTCATTACATTATCAGGTTTTGCGTCGATCCCACATCAGGCTGACCCCTCAACACTAGCCCATTTTTCCTCGTTTCCACGGCATTCCGTGCAAATTCCGTGCAGAGTAGTCCCCTCCCCGTGCTGTCACAAAAACAACTCGCCCTGTTGGTGCGGCTCGGTGGCAGGGCTGGATGCGGTCCAGTCCCATAGGCCGGGCTGACCGATGGCGCGGATGGGCTCCGCCAACTCCTCGATAACTTCGATCATGTTGGCGATGGGCCAGCCTCGGCGGACATACTCGACCGGGGCGGAGCTGTGGCCTGTGCAGCGGAAGACGGCGACGATCTTGCCGCGGTGGAGCTGCGAGAGCCAGCGCAATACCGCCTGGTCGGATGCGCCCGCACACGCCAGGCGGGCGGCTTCCAGTTCGGCAGGGCCAGCGAGGGCGCGGCTTGTGTGCAGGGCGATGTCAACGCCCAGCGGCAAGTGGAAGCGGCGATACTCGACGGTCTTGAGCCCGCGGAGGATGAGAGCGGCGAACGGTTGGCGGATGGTGAGTGCAAGCATGGGATACCCTCGATGGAAGAAGGCCGGCGATGGGCGACGCGCCGGCCGGATGGGATTAGGCCACGAAGGCGGGCGGACGAACCGAGACGATGGATTCTGGCCCGATGCGGGCTGACGAGGTCCAGAGACCACGGCGACGACGGGTGAGCGCTGAGCGCGGGACCACGACGCAGACCAGGGCGACCGCTTCGCAGCGATGCCGAACGCGGACGTGAGCTAGGCCCCAGGCGCGGCGGGACGAAGCCAGGAGCCACACTTCAGGCTTGGCGGTCTGGAATTGCGCAGCCGCCCGGCGTTCACGCCGGTTTCGCGCTGCGTCTCGCACGCGGTTGCCCCAGGACGGGGCCGGGGCGGGATCGCCCCGTTGTGGCACGCCGGGCTTGAGCCATCCGGAAAAGCCGGAGAGTTCCTAGCCGTGCCGCCAGGAAGGCGGCCGCCCCAGGAAGGGGCGATGAGGAGGAGACTTGCCCAGGACGTTGCCCCCCACCCGTCTTCCGCCCGCAGTGACGGCCGTGGCAGCGGGCGGAACGCACCGGCACGCGCAGGCCCCGGCCGCCCCCGCGATAGACGCGTCGGGGCAGGCAGGGGCCAAAGCGGACCGGAACGCGACGCGCTGGGGGGAGATATGGCGGGCGCCGCGACGCGCTACGCTGGCCCCGCGCAGGGGCGAACGGCGTGCCGTGATCGCGCCGCGCTGCGCGGTCGCGGGAGCGGGCAGGTTCACCCGCGAGCAACGCGATGACGCGAGCGCAGCCCGCGAACAGCCCCAGCGGAGCGAGGGTGGGTGGGACCACGAACGCACGGCTCGGCGAGCGAACGAGGGGGACGGACCAGGCGCCCGAGCTGGTGGAGCACAAGCCCCGCGCTTCGCGACCGAGGCGCCGGCGGCAGCCGAAAGGGGCGACAGCCCCGCAATGCTGCAGAAAACCGCCGGTTGGACCGGCGCGGCAGACGAAAGGCCCCTGCCAGGGGAAGGATCGCGCTAGATGGTGATGAGGAA
>DASPXY010000678.1:0-2389 GCA_035637055.1 Gemmataceae bacterium
TCGCCTCGCAGCGGCATGAAGAACGCAGGGCGCGTCAGCCGCCCATCGAAGATGCCGTTCGTGACCGTGCCGCGCACCAGGTACGCCAGCCCCGGCGCCAGCGCCAGCGGCGCCAGCAAGAGCCCGTCCTCGGCCAGCTGCTCCAGCCACGCCGGCCGCAGGTCGTCGGTGGCCGCGGTCACCATGATGCGGTCGTACGGGGCCGCCTCCGCCCAGCCCTCGCGGCCGTCGGCGTGGCGGAAATGCACCTGCCGATCCGGCAGCACCTGCAGATGTCCCCAGGCCTCGGCCAGCACCGCCCGGTCCACGTCCAGCGAGTAGAGCCGCCCCGGCCCGACCAGAGCCGCGAGCAGGGCCGCGTTATAGCCGGTGCCGGCGCCGACTTCCAAGGTACGCTGCCCGGGGGCCAGCTTCAGATCTTCGAGCATCTGGGCCATCAGCGACGGCTGGCTGGAGGAACTGATCGGCACACCCGTACCGGCATCCTGCCCACCGCGCGGCGGGCTGAGGCGCGTGATCAGGGCGCGGTCGCTGTAGACGATTTCCAGTTCTTCCGGCCCCAGAGTGTTCGTCGGCACCTCGCGCCAGCGCTCCTGCTTGCGGTGGAACTGGTAGACGCGCTCCAGGAAGAGATGGCGGGGGGTGCGCCGAAAGGCCTCGATCACGCGCGGCGACCAAAGTGTCCCCTCGGTAATCAGGCGATCGACCATTTGTTGATTGGCCTGTTCGGCGGCGTTCATGGACATGGCATGGGTTTCCTCGTGGTGGCGGCCTGCCTGCGCAACCGTTGCAAACGGGCGGCCAGCACCACGAAAGCGCGGCGTGCGGCGCGAAGAAGCCTTGACATTCGATCAGGGGAACCATACGAATGATAAAACAAAACTCATTCCCGGGCAATGAGTTTCAGCTTTGGAGCGGTGGTGAGTGGTGAGTGGTGAGCGGTGAAGGAAGAGCGACTAAACCCCTCTTCCTTCACCACTCACCACTCACCACTCACCACTCACCACTGACGAGAGGCACCTTGATGGAATTGATGGACAAATGGAAGATTCAGGACGCGCTCGAGACCTATCGCGTCCGCCAGTGGGGTAAGGGCTATTTCTCGATCAACAAGGCCGGCCACGTCACCGTCCACCCCACCAAGAAAGCCGACCGCTCGATCGACCTCAAGGAACTGGTCGATCAACTCCAGACGCGCGGCATCCAGCTCCCGATCCTCCTGCGTTTCACTGACATCCTGCGTCATCGGGTCGGCGAGATCCACAACGCCTTCAAGGCCGCTATTGAGGAGTTCGATTATCAGGGAAACTACTGCTGCGTTTACCCGATCAAGGTCAATCAGCAGCGCCACGTCGTCGAGGAGATTCTCGACTTCGGCAAACCGTTCCACTTCGGCCTCGAAGCCGGTTCCAAGCCCGAACTACTCGCCGTCCTGGCCCTGTCGAACGGCAACGATACGCCGATCATCTGCAACGGCTTCAAGGACGACGAGTTCATCAAGATGACTGTCCTGGCCCGCAAGATCGGCAAGAACATCATTCCCGTCGTCGAGAAGTTCACCGAACTGGAAACGATCGTCCGCTACGCCGAGGAGCTGCGCGTCAAGCCGGTGCTGGGCGTCCGCGTCAAGCTCGCCTCGCGCGGGGCGGGCCGCTGGAAGTACAGCGCCGGCTTTCGCTCGAAGTTCGGCCTGACCCTCACCGAGACCCTCGAAGCCTTTGAGTATCTCAAAGAGCGCGATCTGGCGGATAGCCTGCAGCTCGTTCATTTCCACCTGGGCAGCCAGATCACGAACATTCGCAACATCAAGAACGCCCTGACCGAGGCGGCCCGCGTCTATGTCGAGTTGCACCGCGTCGGCGCCGGCGTCAAGTACATGGACGTCGGCGGCGGCCTGGGTATCGACTACGACGGCTCGCAGACCGACTTCGAGTCGAGCGTCAACTACACCCTCCAGGAGTACGCCAACGACGTCGTCTTTCGCATCAAGAGCGTCTGCGACGAGACGGGCGTGCCGCACCCCGAGATCATCTCCGAGTCCGGCCGGGCGGTCGTCGCCTATCACAGTGTGCTCGTCTTCGACGTCCTCGGTGTGTCGAACTTCGACCGCTACCAAGTACCGCCGGAACTGCCCGACGATGCTCCGCAGCAGGTCGTCGACTTGCAGGGCATCTACCGCGAGTTGTCCAAGAAGAACCTGCTGGAGAGTTACCACGACGCCGTCCAGACCATGGACGAAACGCTGACGATGTTCAACCTCGGCTCGCTGTCGATCGCGATGCGCGCCCTGACGGAGCGCCTGTTCTGGGCGGTGTGCGGCAAGGTGTTCAAGTTGGCGCGCGAGCTGGACCACATCCCCGAGGAATTGCAGGGGCTGCAGTCGCTGCTA
>DASPXY010000679.1:0-3727 GCA_035637055.1 Gemmataceae bacterium
CGGCGGGCTCACGCCGCGCCGCTCGCCTTGTTGTTACTGCCTCGAAGGCAGAAAGCAGAAATCTGCTCTCTGCCTTGTGCCCTCTGCCTTCTGCCTTACGGGGTAGGCCCGTTGCCGTTGGCGACCTGCAACTCATTGCGCACGTCGCGCACGCCGGGGCGCATCCGGACCGTCGCTTCCGCGACGCGGCGCTCGCGTTCGTTGGGCACAACTCCTTGCAGCACGACCGTCGAGCCATTGACGACCACCTGGATGTTACCGCGCGACTTGAGTGTGGTCGCATTGGCGAGCGTCTGGCTGAGATCCGTCTGGACAGCTGCCGGTGCCGGTGGCGGCGTCGGATCGATCACCGGGACGGTGATGTAGGGAAGGGTCCGGCGCATGCCGACGGTCGTGAAGTTCGTGCCGCCTGCCTGGGTCGTCCCGGCCGCGCCGGTCAGTCCGCCGAGTCCTCCTCCCACGGTGCCCCTGCCCCCTGCCGTTGTCGAGGTGGTCACGGCATAGAGCGGCTGGTTCATCATGTTCGGCCGCATGGTTTCGATCTGGCCGGTGGCGGAAGTAAAATTGGTGCTAAATCCCTGGCCGCTGCTGGCGCCGGTCCCCGAAGACTGGGAGAAGTTGCCCGCGGCGATCTTGCGGTACGTTCCCAGGCCCGGAGACAGCGGCGAACTGTAAAACCCCGTAAATGGATCCTGCGACGTCGGGCCTGCGGTGCCAGTGGACGTCCCGCCGGCCCCTGTGCCGCCGGCGCCCGAAATGGGCGAGGTCGCGCCGCCTGTGTTGCCACCGCCAAGTCCTCCCCCGGTGCTCATGCCTCCACCGGTGCCTCCCCCTGTGCGGCCCGCTCCCCCGCCCCCTGCGGCACCACCGCCCGCGGCACCACCGAGTTGCGCCCAGGTCGGCCCGCTGCCGAGGAGGACCACGACCCCACTGAGGATCGTTCGCGTCAACCAGCCGACTTTTCCGCTCCCTGTTCTCATCATTTGCGTGCCCCCGCTTGGGATTTGTGGACTCAGCCCCTGCCCCATCGTGCATCAGCGTGTGCCGGGTTCATTATGGATGAGCGGCGCAACGCCGGCAATGCGGCAAGAGAGGCACCCTCTCTGTTGAACCCGCCTCCCGCACCGAAGGCTCGCGCCGCCCACGCTTTCTTTGTGGAGATCTTTGGTTGCGAGATACCGCGAGGTGGTTGCCGCTGTCAAGACCGCCCGGCGAGGCGGATCCTGCCTTATATGTCTCCCTATCGGCATTTGGCGGCGGCGGACAACAGGCTGTGCCGCGTCAGCGCTGCGACACCTACAATGGATAGAGAGGGGTCTGGGTTCCCACTTGTGGGTTCGCGGCCGGAAAAGCAGGGATTGACATGGCACAAACAGGGACTGCGGTCGTGGGCACGGGCTTTATTGGCCCGGTACACATCGAGGCGCTGCGGCGGCTCGGCCGTCCGGTTGTTGGCGTCCTCGGCTCGTCGCCGGAGAAGACGCGGGCCGCCGCCCAGGCGCTCGGCGTCCCGAAGAGTTATGACCGGTTCGAGGACGCGCTCGCCGACCCTGCCGTCACAGTCGTTCATCTCGCCTCGCCGAACCGCCTGCACTTCGAGCAGTGCCGCCAGGCGCTGGCCGCCGGCAAGCATGTCCTGTGCGAGAAGCCGCTCGCCATGACGGCTCAGGAGACGGCGGAACTGGCGGCGCTGGCAGCGCGAACACCCCTTGTCGCCGCCGTCTGCTACAACGTCCGCTTTTATCCGTTGTGCCTGGAAGCCCGGCAGCGCCTCGTTTCCGGGGAACTGGGCAAGGTCTATCACGTCACTGGCTTCTACGTCCAGGATTGGCTGCTGTACGACACCGACTTCAACTGGCGCGTCCTCGCCGAGGAGGGCGGCGCCCTGCGTGCGGTCGCCGACATCGGCACGCACTGGCTCGATCTGATCCAGTCGATTACTCGCCTGAAGGTCGCCGCCGTCTGCGCCGATCTGCAGACCGTGCTGCCGACGCGGCGCCGGCCCAAGGGGTCGGTCGAGACATTCCAGAGCAAGCTCGGCAGTCCTGCACAGACGGAAGAGATCGCCATCACCACAGAGGATTATGGCTCGGTGCTGCTGCGCTTTGAGGGCGGCGCGACGGGGTGCTTCACGGTTTCGCAGGTCGCGGCGGGGCGCAAGAACTGCCTGCGCTACGAGATCGCCGCGGCCCGCGGCTCCCTGGCGTGGGACAGCGAACGGCCGAACGAGTTATGGCTGGGGCACCGCGACCGGGCGAACGAGTTGCTGATTCGCGATCCGGCATTGTTGCAGCCGGCGGTGCGGCCGTTTGCCAACTATCCCGGTGGGCACAACGAGGGCTTTCCGGACACGTTCAAGCAGCTATTCCGGGCAGTGTACGAGTACATCGACCGGGGCGATTTCCAGGCCGCGCGGCCCTTCCCGACGTTCGCGGACGGCCATCGCGAGGTGGTGCTGTGCGAGGCGATCCTGCGCAGCCACCGCGAGCGCCGCTGGGTGGAAGTGTGACTTCTTGCTCCCCTTTCGTTTGAACCACAGAGACACCGAGACACCGAGAAGACAAAGACAGAGGACAAGAGGAAAAGAAAGCAGCAAAGGGATCCTCTTTCTTCTTTTCTCCTCTCTTTCTCCTCTGGTCTTCTCTGTGTCTCTGTGTCTCTGTGGTTCAAATGGAAGAAAGAGCATGGCCTTGTGCCCCCGTGTCGATCCGGTTACGCTGAAACCTGTATGCGCTGGAGTATCCGCTATCAACTGCTCATCCCGTTATTGACGTTGCTGCTCGGCGTCGTCGGGATGAGCATCTGGGCAGCGCTCGCATCCGCCGGTCGCGCTCGCCATCAGCTCGAAACGCAGGTGCGCGACATCGTTCGCACCGTCAACCAGTCGCGTTATCCGCTCACCGAAAACGTCCTCCACCAGATGAAAGGCTTCTCGCGCGCCGACTATCTCCTGGTGCGCGCCGATGGCATGAGTCGCTCTCCCTGGACCACCCTCGACACCGCCGACGTGGAACTGCCGCCACCGGCGACCGAGGGCGACGACTGGCAGCACCTGAGCCTCGATCTCCGCGTGACCGTCGCCGACAAAGCGTACCTGTGCAACGGGGTCCGCCTGCATCGACGCCCGAACGATGGTTCGATTCTCTATATCTTCTATCCGGAATCGCTCTGGCGTGACGCCCTGTGGGAAGCGGTCTGGCCGTCGCTGGTGCTGGGCACCTTCGCCGGCGTGGCAGCGCTCGTGCTGACGGTGGCTCTGGGACGGCGTCTTCGCCGGCGCATTCAGGAGTTGGGGCGGCGGACGCGCCAGATCGCTGCGGGCGACTTCTCGCCGATGCCGTTGCCCGGCGGCGACGACGAGCTGCGCGACCTGGGACGGGCGGTGAACGAGATGGCCCAGCGGCTCGCTCAATATGAGGAGACCGTCAGGAAGACCGAACGGCTGCGGCTGCTAGGGCAGGTCAGCGGCGGTCTGGCCCACCAGTTGCGCAACGGCGTGACCGGCGCCCGCCTGGCGGTGCAGCTCTACACCCGCGAGGCGGCACGGGTGGCGGGTGGCGGGTGGCGGGTGGCGGGCGAAGACACAAACTCCTCCTCTCCCGCCACCCGCCACCCGCCACCCGCCACCTGCGAAGTGGACACCGAGGCGTTGCAGGTCGCCCTGCGCCAGCTCGTGCTGGTCGAGATGCATCTGAAGCGCTTCCTCGACCTGGGACGGAGTAGTAGC
>DASPXY010000680.1:0-2731 GCA_035637055.1 Gemmataceae bacterium
GGCCTACCAAAACTCTCCCATCCTTGAGCGTGAAGACCGTCTGGGCATACTGGTCGCTGATCGCCTTGCTGGGGTTGAGGATCTTGTCCAGCAAGTCGCGGATGCTGTAGCGGCCGGAGACGACCGTCAGGTCCGGGGCCAGGGCGCCGCCCTCGTTGTCGAAGCGGTGGCAACCGAAGCACTTGGCCTCGGCGAACAGGCGCCGGCCGCGGTCGAAATCGCGTTTCGTCAGGCCCTTCTCGACCAAGGGGGTCAGTTCATCGAGCGTCCATTGTTTGACCAGCGGGCGCGGCTTGTAAACCGTTGTCGGCGGGACCGCCTTCATCTCCAGGACAGCCTTCAACTCCACTTTTTCCTTCGCGGTCAGCGTCGCCACCGCGGTTTGCTTGATCTCGCCGAGATACTGCTGGAAACGCTGCCCGCCCTTGTAGTTGGCGGCCCTGGGGAACCACTCGAAGTACGCCTTGCGCTGCGCCATGGTCCAGCCCGTTTTCAGATTGCGGAGCGACTTGGCGTATTCCATCTGCTCCTCCTGCGTCGGTGCCGTGGCTATCAACTTCAGCGTCTTGTCCGCGATGCCGGGCGCTTCGAGGTAGACGAGCAACTGGCACAGGTCGGCATTGACCTCATAGCTCCTGGTAGGGAACAGCGGATCGAAGTGCTTGAGGAAGCGCTGGCGCGCCGCTTCGTCCGGGCGGCCCTGGCGAGCGAACAGCATGGTATACACGCGGAGGAGGTCGCTGCGCTGCGCGTCGGTCAGTTTGGCCCAGTCAATGCGATCCAGGGCGGCGAGCATCGGTGTTTTCAAGTCTTCGCCGGGGACCGTGTCCTTGCTGCCCACCCGTGCGAGGGCGAGCAGGGCATTGATCGCCGCGATCGGGTTCCTCTCCTTGAGGGCGCGCTGGTGCCATGCTCCGGGAGCCTGGTGCTCGATGGCGACACGGGCGGCATAGCGAAGGTAGCGGTCCTCGTGGCTCAGGTAAGGCCAGGCCGTTTCGACGGCCGCGGGATCTTGCTTGCCGTGGAAGGCCTCCAGTTTGTGTCGCAAGGCCCGCGCGGCAGCGCCGGCGTTATCCCCTTGGGAGGGAGCTGTCGATTCCTTGCCGGTGTAGGTGATGCGATACAGGGCCGATTGCGTGGAGCGGCCGCCGACCGCGAAATACAGGGCGCCATCCTTCGGGTTGACGACCACGTCGGTCAGCGCCAGCGGAGCCCCGGTCGCGAACTCCTCGACCTGGGCTTGATAAGCGCTGCCGTCGGGCGTCAGGTGGACGGCGAAGAGTCGGCCGTAACTCCAGTCGCAGATGTAAAACGCTTCCTGGTACTTGGGGGGGAACTTCGCGCCGTAGCCGAAGCAGACACCGGTCGGCGAGCCGGGACCGATATCGTAAATGCCCGGTAGGTTGTCGGCGTAGCGCGGCGGAAAGACGAAGGAGCCGTTGCGGAAGCCGAAATCGCTGCCGCTACTCGCCAGGCAGACCCGCGTCGGCCGATACCACGGCGTGTTCATGTCCCACTCCATGTCGGAGTCGAAGGTGAACAGGTCGCCGTGGCGGTTGAAGGCCGCGTCATACTGGTTGCGGTAGCCGGCGCTCCACAGCTGCCAGTTCTTGCCGTCGGGATCGACCTTGTAGATGCAACCCGCGGGCGGCACCACGCCCCCAAACGTGGCCAGCATCGGGAAGAGGTTGTCGTTGCCCCAGACCTTCGGCAAATACGACCCCGACACCTGGGTTAAGCGCGTGTCGTTGCCGCAGACACAGAACAACGACTTGCCGTCGGGGGCGAGCACAATGGCGTGCGGACCGTGTTCCCCGCCGCCCTGGAGCCTGTGCAGCAGCTCCACCTCCGCAAGTTCACCACCGGGGTTGGCGGGCCGCACGCGATACAGTCCGTTGGGCCGTCCGGCCCCTTTGCCCTTGCCACCACCGCCGTTGACCATGACGTACAGACTGTCGAAGGCCCACAACAGCCCCTGCGCCCCGCTGATGTCCACGGGCAGTCTCTCGACCTTGGTATCGGCTGCCTTGCCACCGAGCGCCGGTGGGGTGATCCGAAATAAGCCGGCGCCGCCCTGGTCCGAGGCGATGAGCCGGCCCTGGGGATCGACACACAGGTTGACCCAGGAGCCCTGGCTGTCGCGCGGCACCGTGTAGAGCAGCTCGACCTTGAAATCCCTGGCGACCCGGATGCGCTCGGCGGGCGTGGCTTTGCCGGTGCCCTTGCCGCCTTTCCCGCCTTTTTGCAGCGGTTCGGCCCCACGAAGCCCTGGGAACGCGCGCAACAAGTCCGCGACAACCACGGCCAGGACGATCATTGCGAAACAGCGCAGGGTGCCACGCATAGGTGTTCTCCCGTCACAGAATGGCGGCCGGCGAAGGCCGCTGCGAAAAGCAGCACGACGGAGAAACTATCACTATCGATCGTGGGAGTCCACCTCGCGACGTTGTCAGCGCAGCCCCGCGACCGGCACGGCTCCGCGCGAGCCTCGTCAAGGCCGCCCGCACGGCCGCATCGGCGACGGCAAGATCCGGATGGGGAACGCCGCCTGGCCCGAGCCGCTGGAGTTCTGAGGTTCGGGCTCATGGCTCTCTGCGGGAGGGGTGTTCCTTTTCCGGTCCGTCCCTGGGCCTGCTCGGTGGGGGCACGGCCAACGGTCCGGGAGCGCTGCCCGGACGCAGCGTTCCGGTTTCGGCGGGCGTCTTGGGGGGTATAATGGAGAGGTGGGGAG
>DASPXY010000681.1:0-4905 GCA_035637055.1 Gemmataceae bacterium
TCCGGCTGCGCTGGCTGTTCGAGGACGGCGTCGAGCTACTGGAGGCGCCGAACCTGGAAATGCCGCGTTTCAAGGAATCGCCCGAGGCGCCGATGCTCTGGCGGGTGGACGTGCCGGCGGGCTATCGGTTTGGCCGGGGCGACCCGGAGGCTCAAGGACGTCCTGTCGGCACCGCTGCAGCGGAGTTGGGCCGGGCAGACGCCCAGTTGCGAATCAGTGCCCTGCTGGCGGAGCGGTTGCGCGCGGCCCCCTCGGACGCGACGCGCGCTCAGCTGCTGGCGGCTCAGCAGGCGTTCTTCCGCCACTGGAACCGAGCGGCGAACTTGCTCACCTTGCCGGGGCCAGCGGTTGCTGGGGCTGGGCCGGCGCGGCAGAGTCTCCCCGACTGGCTGCGCGACCTGCGCCAGCACAATGCCCAACTCGGCCGCGGCACGGAGGTGGAGCGCATCCGCGCACTCGCCGAGCGGCAACCGGGTGGGGCGGGCACGGAGGAAGCGCCGGCGTTGTTCGCGCTCCCGGAACGCGGCCTGCCGACGTACTGGTTTGCAACGGTCTCGGGGGAGTCGCCGCGGTTACAGTTGGCTGCGCTGACGAACGACCGTCGTGGTGACGCCATCCTGTCAACGGAACTGCTAGGTGTGGTCCTGGTGGGCGGCTGGATCATTGCCTACCTGCCGGCCCTGCTGATGTGGCTGCGGCGACTACTGCCCGAGCAACTCGCCCTGCTGGCCTGGTTGGGCTGGTCCGCGTTCGGCTTCAGCCTGCTCGGCGGCTTGCTCCTCGTAACAGCGGTGTGCGCCCGCGTCGTGCTGCTCGGTTCCTGGGTGGGTCGATGGCTTCGGCCGGCGCGGCCCGAATCGGCCTCGGGGAGCAACTTGACGCCGGCGTGAGATGAGGGTGCCAAGCGAGGAAGTCGGCCCCGCCCGGCTCGCAGGCCCTCCAGCGGCGGTCCGCAAGAGCTGAAACGAAAAACGCCCCGGTGACCGTTGCTGGCCACCGGGGCGTTCTCATCAGAGCACCGCTCAGCTGGCGGTGGAGCCGATGGTGGTGCCAACGCTGGTGAAGGTCTTGTTGGCGTTGCTGCCCAGGGCCGTGATGGCCGTGATGCACACCACGATGATCAGGGCCAGCATGACGGCGTATTCGACCGCCGTGGGGCCATCTTCACGCTGCAGGAAATTGGCCACCTTCTGCATGAACTTACGCATACCCTTGCTCCCTTCGGTAGCCTGGCAATCCCCCGCTTCCCCAGCGGTGGACCCACGGCTTTGCGCCCCCGCCTCACGACGGGTTTGCCGTTTCGAGGATGTTTCGCCCCATCACGATTTGGGGCCTTCGCAACAAAAGTAGGTCGGAAACGCCGCCCGGTCAAAGCGAAAAACCGGAAAAAGTGGATCGTGGTAAGTGGTCGCGCTGTTGTGGCACGGTCGAGCTGTTGTGGCACGGTCTCCTGACCGTGCCACTTGCGCTGACCGAAGGTCTCCTCTGGGCTCCAGACATTCAGGGAGACCTGCGGTCAGCAGAGTGGCACGGTCAGGAGACCGTGCCACAACAGCTCACCACTCACCACTCACCACTCACCATCACGCGAACAACATTCCCGCGTAGCCAACCACGCGGCTCGGGTCGCCTGTCACGTCTGCCGTCGTCGCGTAACCGACACGCTCGGCGGTCTTGAGTCCGCCCAGTCGCCGCAGTGTCTCCAGCACGATCACCGCCGGCAGCATGCCACACATGGTGATGTGATGCCGCCTTACCGTCTGGTACAGTTCCACCGGATCGAGTCGATCCAGCGCGGCCAGGGCCAGTTCGTCGAGGCGACGGTTCTCGGCATCGCTGGCGAAGTGGTTCATGTCACTGGAGATGAGCAGCAACGGCCGCTCCTCGCGCCGGCCCAGCACTTCCGCCAACCCATCGGCAAAGCGGCGGCAGCCGTCCATGCCGGCGTGGCCGATGGCAATGCCGACGACGCGACTGTGCGGCGCGAGTCTCGCCAGCAATGGCAATTCCACCTCGATCGCGTGTTCCTGCTGATGGGCCGCCGCGTCCAGCGCCAGGCCCGGAATCGCCCGCGCCAGCTCCTGGGCCAGTTCGGGGTCAGAGGCGATCGTCGCGCCCGGCAGCGACCATTGCTCGTGCGGGGCGACGGCCCACTCCATCCCCAGCGTTGTGTGCTTCGGCCCGAGCACGAGGATCGTCCGCGGGATGGCAAGGCGGCGCAGCACGGCGGCCGCGATCCGGCCCGAGAAGCGCAGCCCCGCGTGCGGCACCATCGCCGCAGGCCAGACCTCTGCACCGCGTGTACTGCCCAGCATCTCATCGACCATTCGCGCGAGCACTGCCGGGTCGCGCTCGTAGAAGGTGCCGGCCACCGCGGGGGGACGCACCGCCGGCCCCGCCACTGGCCGCGGCATCGTGGACAGCACCAGACGCTCCTCGGTCGTGTCCACCTCCAGGCTGAACACCGACGTCATCCCGGGGTCGCTCACCTCCACCCGCGCCGCGGCCTCGGCCAGCGTCTCCGCTGCCGTCCGGCCGGAGTCGAGGATCAATCCGGAGCGACTGCGTTCGACCACCAGGATCGCTCGCCGGCAGCCATCGACACCGCGCAAATCCGGCTCGGCCGCGCTGCCGTGCATGGCGGGGTTGTAAAGCACCGTGATCCCCACCGAAAGGGTGGCAGCGTCGGCATCGCTCAGGCCGCGCGCGGCCAGCGCCTGGGCCGCCTGCCGCGTCAACTGAAACAGCATGCCCTGCAGCGCCACCGACGGCCGCAACGGAAAAGGGATATGGCCCATCTGCAAAGGCTCAGGATCACCCAGATGCGCGACCGTCAGCACTAACCCACTGACGTTGCCGTCGGGGGCGCCGGCGAAGGTGTAGGGGGTAGCGGCACCGATGAGCATGGCGGCCAGGTTGTTGCGGCTAAAGGCGGCATACGCCGCCACCTGTTCCCGTGACAGGAACGGCGCCGGAGTGGCCCCGGCCTCTTCGCCATTCAAAACGGGGCCGCGAATGCTGGCGCCCTCGAAGGTGCTCAGGACGGTGTCGTCGTCCTTCCAGCGGCTGGGGTGAACGCCGGCCTTGAGGCAGACCTGCTCCAAAAAGGTGCGCGCATCCCAGTCGTGTTCGAGGGCGACGCCGGGCAGCAGCAGGCCGCGGCTCTGGCCGCTGCGCACGATCAGGCCATGCTTGCCGCCGGTGATGACGACCGCGGCGCGCTCCTCGCCGCGGACGTGGATCGGTTGCGGATTGAACAGGAGCCACACTTCCAGGTCGAGATAAGGCAGTTCCGTCGGCGAGACGGGCGGGAAGCGAACGTCTTCGAGGGCGGTGCGCGTGACGGCATCGCTGAGGGTTTCGCGCAGCGGCGCGGGACGTTCGAGCAGACCGCCGCAGCAGCCCCGCAGGTGTTTGCCGCGTTTCAGGCTGACGAACGTCCCCGAGACAAGCCGGGAGGCTGTCTCCTCGGCGAGCGCCACGGTCGCCTGCTGGTCGGCGACGACGCCGCGCAGCATCCGCGCGGTGGCGGCGTGAATTTGCTGATGCTGCTCTGGGGTGAAGTCTAGTTGCTGCGGATGAGAAGAGGGGGCGGCGATCCGTGTTTGCAGAATGGCGGTCATGATAGTTCCTCCCTGGAAGCACCTCAGCGAATGGCACGCGGCAGCCGCAGGCCGTACATGGACAGGTCGCCGGTCCGCACCTCGCTCGCGGCGGCCGGCCAGACACCCGGAATTTGGGCGCCACAGCCCGGACAGCACCCCTCGGGCGTCAGGTGGTACGAGCGCACCAGGAAACCGTAACGCTCGATCAATGTCATGGCGCAGCTCGGGCAGCGGGTGTTCTCCCACTCCCCGACCTGGCCGGGGCGGTTGCCGGCGTAGACGAAACGCAGCCCCTCCTCGGTGCCGATCTCGGCGGCGCGGATGAGTTGGCGATTGTCGGTATCGGGCGGATCGGTCATCTTGTAGTCCTTGTGGAAGCCCGTCACGTGCCAGGGGATGTCGCGGCTGACGCTGGCGAGGAAGCGAGCCGCCTCACGCAGTTCGCTCTCGCTGTCGTTGAAGCCCGGCACGACGAGCGTCACCACTTCCAGCCAGATGCCGCGTTCGTGGATCATGCGGATCGTTTTCGTGACACTTTCCAGCGGACAGCCGAGCGTGCGATAATGGCGATCGTCGAAGCCTTTGAGATCGACCTTGTAAGCCTTGATCCAGGGACGGAGGTAGTCGAGCACCTCGGGCGTGGCGTTGCCGTTGGAGACGAAAGCACAAGTGAGTCCGGCGGCGACGGCCCGCTGGAACACGGCGACGGCCCATTCGGCGGTGATCAGCGGCTCGTTGTAGCTGGAGACGACCAGACGCGAGCCTTCGCGGTGGGCGACCTCAACGAGCTGGTCGGGAGTGAAGGGTCGTGCCGGGGCGTTGGCGGAATAATCACGCAGGGCTTGCGACGAAATCCAGTTTTGGCAGTTCGAGGCCACAATGAAATGGGGGAGGTAAGTGTGGTCCTCCTCCACTTCAAGGTTGTAAACGGATCCCTCAAAGGCTTGCCGTTGTGTGTGCCGAATCGGAATGTAGCGGTAGGTATCATCTTGCCAGCAGCGGCGTTTGTCCTCATCTTCGTACCAGCGAACGTGATACACTCGCGCCGAACGGTGAATGGAACGGCCCTCCAACATTCCTGGACCGGACTCATACTCCCGCAAGGAGGGGACCGCTCCCACTCGGAGCGCGAGCCACGCCACACCGTGGGCCAACTCGACCGAGACAGTGGCAGTATCTGTCAACCCATTCTCTTGCTTTGAGCCGTCCCCTGTCGCATAGGCCCGCAGGAAGGCGCGTACCACCTCTGGCCGCGCCTCGAACAGAGGGGACGGAGCGCGTTTTGTTGGCGCATCCTCTC
>DASPXY010000682.1:0-3506 GCA_035637055.1 Gemmataceae bacterium
GCAGGCGCTGGGGCACGCCTGGGCCTGTCGGCCCGGTAGGTCCGCACGTGCTGACGCGGCGTTGGCGCCAGGTTTTCCAGGCATTTCCGGGCCGCCGCTGCGTCCCGCCCTGCGGTCACGGCCAACCCGGCGGGCGGTGCCGGGTTGGTCAGGTCGGTCCCGATCGTGGCCCTTCGCAAGAACGAAGGGGCGGGGTTTTCCGTCTTGAGGAACGCTGGTTCGTCGGTCATGATCAGAGGAACGGGTCCACCGCCGACTTGTTCCCTGGAGTGCCATCATGACCAAGCCCCTGCCCGCACCTGTCAATCCCGCCGACCTCGTTGACCTGGCCCGCGCCGTGATCGCGGCCGACCATTTCCCGATGCTCGCCACCATCAATGGCGACCAGCCATGCGTTCGCCCGGTGTCCCCGGTACGAACAGACGGCTTTACCATCTACGTCGCCAACCTGCGGAGCTACCGCAAGACGGCCGAGATTGCCGCCAACCCTAAAGTGGAGCTGTGTTATCTGGATGAGCGGCACGATCAGGTCCGCCTCACCGGCGTCGCGGAAGTGATCACGGAGCGGCCTTTGCTTCAGGAGATCTGGGACGCCAATCCTCTCTTGCGGCAGTACCTCGGTTCGCTCGACAACCCCGAACTCATCGTGTACCGAATCCGGCCCACGCGTGTCCGGTTCATGAGAGAATGGGCGCTTGACTACCATGAGGTGCCGTTCTCCCAACCGCGGTGACGCTGCCCTCCGTCGGTGGGCAGTCAGGTCGGAGGTCGTTGTTTGCGCTTTTTGCTTGGTCCTCCTGCCTTCTCCGGGTACACTCGCTTGCATGTAGCGCCGGGTCGCGACCAGGGGGGCCGACCGGCAACTACATTCCCACCCCACGATACGGAGGTTCTCCATGCGTGTTCTGCTGACGGCGGCACTGGCGTCGGCACTTCTCACCGGCACTGGCCGGTCCGACGAGCCCAAGCAAGCTCCCAAGATCGTTCTGCAATCGCCCGATGGCAAACAGTCTTATGACCTCGCCAAACTGGTCGCCAACGGCCCGGTGCTGGTGCGCTTGACCTGCGCTTGCTCCGGCTGCGACATCGAACTGCCCTACTTCAAGAAGCTCCAGGCTGCCTACAACGGCAAGGGCCTGCAGACCATCGCGGTTTTCCGCGAGACGCCCGAGGCCACCGAGAGCTACGCGGTCAAGCAGGGGCTCAATTTCCTGTGGCTGTCCGACCCGAAGGGCCAGCTGTGGAAGACCTTCGACTCGAAGGCCATGCCGACCAACATCCTGATCGACAAGGGCGGCCGCGTCGTCCGCATCCTCCCCGGCTGCACCCGTGACGGCAAGAACGCTCAGACCTTGTCCGCCGAGATTGCCAATCTTCTCCGCACCCCGGTGGCGCAGATCACCGAATCCAAGAAGTAACCCTGCTTCTCCCGTTTCGCCGCGGTTCGGAGAACCGCGCTCGGGCAACATTGCCAGAGCGCGGTTCTCCGAACCGCGGCGAAACGGACCACCCTTCCCCTTGCAATAACCGCACCTCTCGCCTACAATCCGCCCCCACTCTGCGGCCCCAGGGGCCCCGAGGGCGGGGAGCCGTGCGGTACTCCGCTGGGCGAGCCGCCCGAAACGCCAAGGAGGCGAGCGGAAGCGATGCGCACGGAACACGATCGAGGCGAAGAGGCCGGATTTCTGCCCCAACTCTTGGTCCGCCTGGCCAACGGCGTTTGCCGTTATCCCTGGCTGACCCTCGCTGTCGCCCTGGCGGTCTGTGGGCTGTCTATCGCCTTCGCCTGGGCCCGGCTCGAATTCCGCACCCAGCGCAGCGACCTCGTCAGCCCCAAGAAAGACTTCGCCAAGCGCTGGCAACAATACCTTGACGAGTTCGGCGACGACGACGACATGGTCGTCGTCGTCCAGGGCAAGGAACGCGCGCGCATGGAGCTGGCCCTGGAAACCCTCGCTGGCGAAGTGCGGCAGCAACCGAAAGCCTTCGACCGCCTCTTCTACAAGGTGGATCTGCGCCCGTTACGCAATCGCGCCCTGTTATTCCTGCCGTCCCCCGAAATTGCCCGCATCCAGGACAACCTCAAGAGCATGAGCCTGCTGCTGGAGCCGCCGCTGGTCGCCTCGGTCGATCCGCTCTTCGGCTGGAAGCAGTTGACGCTGGCGCAGCTCCTCGACGAAGGCGCCCGCCGAGCCGCCGCCCTCCAAGCCCACGGGTTGCAACCCGTGGGCTTGGACGACGAACAGCTCTTCACGCAACTCGCCGCGGTCACACGCAGCGCCGCGAATGTCCTCGACGACCCCAACCGCTATGGCAATCCGTGGCAGAGCATTCTCAGCCAGCAGCCCCAACAACGCGACCTGCTCGCCGAGCCGCAGTATTTCTTTAGCGGCGACAACACCCTCGCGTTCCTGCTGGTGCGCCCCATCAAGGATGCCACCTCGTTCACCGCGGCCAAGGACAGTGTCGATGCGCTGCGCGCCCTCGTCGCGAAGGTCAGCGGTCGCTTCCCTGACCTGGCGCTGGGCCTGACCGGCTTGCCCGTGCTTGAGAACGACGAAATGGTCGCCTCGCAGAACGACAGCAACGCGGCGTCCTGGCTGGCGCTGATCGGCGTCGCCCTGCTTTACCTCGTCGTCTTTCGCAGTTTCCGCTATCCCCTGCTGACGGTCTCGGCGCTGCTCGTCGGCACCGCCTGGGCGATGGGATGGCTGACATTAACGGTCGGACATCTCAACATTCTCTCGGCCACGTTCGCCGTCATGCTGATCGGCATGGGCGACTACGGCATTTTGTGGGTGACGCGCTACGATCAAGAGCGCTGTGCCGGCGCGGACGTGCTGACGGCGATGCGGGCAACCGCGGCCAGTGTCGGCCCCGGCATCCTGACGGCGGCGGTGACAACGGCGCTGGCGTTCTACGCAGCCATGCTCGCCGACTTCCAGGCCATCGCCGAACTGGGCTGGATTGCCGGCAGCGGTGTGCTGCTGTGCGCCTTGTCGTGCTTCCTCATCATGCCTGCGCTGCTCAAGTTGACGGATCGCCGCGGGACGGTGGCGGCTGGCGGGTGGCGGGTGGTGGGAGAAAACGGCTGTGCTTCCCCCGCCACCCGCCAGCCGTCACCCGCCACCCCCCAGGCGTGGCTGCCGGCGCTGGCGAGGCGGCCGCGCTGGGTGATCGGGGTCAGCCTGTCCTTGACTCTCCTCTTCGCCGCCTTTGCGCTCCGTGTGCGGTACGACCACAACCTGCTGCACCTGCAGGCTGAAGGGCTCGATTCGGTGCAGTGGGAACTGAAGCTCATCGACAAGATGGCCGGCGCGAGCTGGCACGCGCTGAGCTACACCGCCACGCCCGAGGAAGCGCTGGATCTCAAGGCCCGCTACGAGAAGTTGCCGGGCGTGCTGCAGGTGGTCGAGGTCGCGTCACTGGTGCCGCGCGATCAGGAGCACAAGCTGGAACAACTGCGCGACATTCAACGCCGGCTGCGTCGCCTGCCGGAGCGCGGG
>DASPXY010000683.1:0-7597 GCA_035637055.1 Gemmataceae bacterium
ATCATGGATGCGGCGGTCAACGAAGGCGAGCAGGCGGCCCTCGTAGCGCGCGATGAGTTGCTCCCAGGCGCGGGAGTCGCCCTGGCGAATCTGGCGGACCAACAAACGGTCGGTTTCCGACATTGTGGGGGTTTCTCGGGCCTGGTTCTTCCCGCTTGCGGGTCAGCGGTCTGGCGAGTGCTAACCCGCAAGCGGGAACAAGCCCTCTCACGACAGCAGCACCAGCCCGGTCCCGACGCCGGCGAGGAGGCCCGCCAGCGCCAGCACCAGCCAGCGCGTGTAAGCGCCTTTCGTCCAGTCGTCCAGGCGCAGATAGCCGGCGAGGGCCGCCAGCAACAGCACCAGGCCCACCGTTACCTTGCCCGCCAGGAGCATTCGGTCGCTCGCCTTCTCCCGCCGAGCGTCTTTCACCAGCTCGCGGTATTGCTCCGGGGTGATGGTGACCGTCCAACTCCAGGAGCGCAGCGTGTACTCTCTGCCCTCCGGCGTGTTGACCGTCTTGTCCTCGTCCGTTAACCGCTGCGGGCTGCCGCTCACCAGGTGAGCGCGAATGTACTCCGCCGACGGCGACCAGCGCAGCGGCGGCTGCTGGCGGCGCAGATGTTCCTCCACCAGGGTGCGCGCTCGCGCGAGGGCGACCTTTTCCGCTTCCTCGATAGTCTCGCCGCGTCCTTTCACTTCCCAGCGCGCGGTTTTGTCTGCCCTGGCCTTGTCCGGGGCCAGCTTGCCCTTGCCCGCGGCGGGCTGCGTCTGGGCGCTGCCTCCCGAAGCGAGGGAGAGCAGCGCCACCGTCATGAACACTGTGAGGCTTGTGCGCATGGGTCGATTCCTGCATCGCAGTTTCGGGGGGTTCGCCCAGCGGAGTACCGCACGGCTCGCCCCCCTGAGAGCGTTTCGGGGGGTTCGCCCAGCGGAGTACCGCACGGCTCGCCCCCTCTGGGCGGTCCGGCTCACGCGTAACGCAGCCGCAGCCGGCGGCTTGGCGGAGGCGGGGGTTGTTCCCAGGGGCTGACCAGCTGGACGATCACCGACGTCATGATGAGCGACACGAAGCCGACCGGAGCGCTGGGCCGCGGCCAGAGCAGCAACAGCAGGTAGCCCCAGAAGCCGGCCGCCAGCACCGCGAACAGGCTGAAACGCTGCGCCCGCCGCCGGTCGGCCATTTTCCACCAACGGAGAGCGAAAAAGGCCAGGCCGAAATAGCTCAGGTAGCACGCCGCGACCGGCAGGTCCGGGCCTTCGCGGAAAAAGTGCGCCAGCGACCAACCGCGCCTCGCAACCGGCTCCGGCAAGCCCACGGGTTGCAACCCGTGGACTTGGGCTGACGCGCGGGCCTCTGCCTGGAGGAGGTCCGGCAGTTCGTAACCTTCGAGCCACAGCGCTTCCAGCCCGATCCCCACGCCCAGACACATGAGCAGCACACGCCGCCGCCAGGAATCCTCGACGCGCGTGGTCCACAACCGCGCCGGGACGATGACCGCCCAGCAGGCGGCCACGGTCAGGAAGAAATAGCCGCCGATCTCGGTGAGGTCGTTGGTCCGCCGCACCGCCGCCCAGACCGTACAAAGCAGCGCCGCGAGCAGAGCGGCCATCGCCATCGAGCCGCACATCTCCAGCACCCTGGTCCGCAGGGGAACAATCACGGGCAGTGCGGCGGGTGGCGGTGGGGCCGGCAGGGCTTGCGGCAGCGGCGCGGGACGGGGTACCGCCTTGACCGGCTCCGCCGTGCCGCCCAAGGCGGCGACCTCTTTCGCCATTTCCGCCATCGTGCGGTAGCGGTGGGCGGGGTTCTTCGTCAGCGCCTTGCTGATGATCGGCACGAACTCGAACGGCAACTTGCTCAGGTCGGGCGGCGAGGTCAGGTGCTTCATCAGGATCTCGGCGGCGCTCTCGCCCTCGAACGGCACACGGCCGGTGAGCATCTCGTAAAGCAGGATCCCCGCGGCGTAAATGTCGATCTGCTTGTTGTAGTTGCCCGTCGAGATTTCTGGGGCCATGTAGTGGACGGTGCCGACGCTCTGCGTCTGGGCGTTGTGCTGGCTGCTGCTGATGAACTTGCACAGGCCGTAGTCGCCGACCTTCACGTTGCCGTTTTCGAGGAAAATGTTGCCCGGCTTGAGATCCCGGTGGACGATGCCGTGATCGTGCAGATAGCTGACGGCTGCCGCCAGGCCCGCGAACCACTGGCGAGCCAGTTCGGCGGGCAGTCCTTGCGGGTGGCGGTTGAGGATCGTGCTCAGCGTTTCGCCGGCGACGTACTCCATGACCACCCAGGTATCGTCCTGGTTGTCGGTGCGCAGGTCGTACAGGTTGACGAGATTGGGGTGTTTGAAGTTCAAACACTGGGAGATGCCGCGCAACTCGATGTCGAGATTGCTGCGGACGAGTTTGAGTGCGACCTCTTTGCCGCCGTCGCTCAGTCCATAATACACCTCGCCAAAGCCGCCGCGGCCGATGCCGCGCTTGATGGTGAAGCCTTCCAGGGGCCGCTGCCCGGAACTGTAGGTGAACTTCATGGAACACCCCTTTTCGGAGTGGTGAGTGGTGAGCGGTGAGTGGTGAGTGAAGACAGCTGCTTGTTGTCTTCACCCACCACTCACCGCTCACCACTCACCACTCAGCAGACCGATTCCAGCGCCAGCGAGAAATCGTCGCCCGTGACCGTGGCGCCGGGCTCCAGCGTGCCGCGCTCACGGCACGGCTGGCCGTTGATGATCAGGTTGCCGCCGTGGCGAATCCCAAGACCGGTCTTTTGTCGGAACAGGACGATCGGCTGTTTCAGGTCCGGCATCGCGACGTGAACCTGCGAACCGGGACCAAGAACTAGTGTATCCGCCATCAACAACACGGCATCGACCGCCAGGCGCAGGCGATGACCGCTCACCAGGTCGAGGCGAGCGCTGGTGCTGACCGGCACCGGCTGGCGAAACTGCAGCTGACAGCACGCCCCAAGCGTGATGCGATCACCCGAACGCAACAGCGCTTTCAGCACCGGCTTGCCGTTGACCTGGGCCGGCCGTAGCGCTTCGAGCAGGTAGCCTTCCGTGTCGCGCGTCAGCGTCGCGTGCAAGCGCGAGACGTCGGCGAACAGCGGCAGATCGACCGTCGTCTCCGGCGTCGCCTGACCAAGCGTCACACGGTTGCTCAGACATATCAGGTAACCGCCCACGCCGTCGATCCACAACAACAGCTGCGATCCGGGTTCCGGCACGCGCACTTCGGTCGCGCTCGCGAGGTTGCGCGGCGCGGGGTTCGAGGCAACGGTCGCCGGCTCGATCGCCTTCCAGGCTCGATTGCGCACCTTGCGGGCCTCGGCATGCTGCGGCGCCAGCGCGAGCACCTGTTCCGAAAGGTGCAGCACTTCGCGCCAGCGTTCTTGCTCGGCCGCCTCGTGCAGGGCCGCCAGCAGAACCGCGAACGAATCCTTGCGCTCCAGCAGCGAATCGGCGAACCGCTTCAGGGCCGTCGCGGCAGCAGGCAACAGACGCCGCGCTCGGTCCAGCGTTTGCAGCGCCTGGGCGAACTCGCCACGGTCGGCCAGGTCACGGGTGAGGGCCCAGTCTTTCGCCGCCTCCTCCAAGGGCCCGAGTTCGCCTTGCTCGACTGCCCGATCACGGAGTTTGGCGATGGCTTCAATCGCCCGAAGCGGTTCGCCGGCCTCCAACAGGGCCCGCACTTCCGCAAGGCCCAGGCGCGTCAGCGCTTGCCGCAGCTGGATCGCTGCCTGCTCCGTCACGCCAGTCTGTTCCGCTCGCAGCAGATCCGCCCAGGCTGCCGCGGCGTCATCGTGCCGCAGAAACCGTTCGCCGCGCTCGACAAAAGCCCGCGCCAGTTGTTGGAGCAACTCGCCGGCCCGCTTCTGCCCGCGAATGCCCGGCGGATTGAGAAGGCGCTGGACCTCCTCCAGACGCCCGGTCTTGAGCGCCTCCTGGGCCTGTCGCAAAGTCAACCATCCAAATCCGATCATGGCGCTGTCGTCTGCCCCGAGAGTGTGCGACGGAGCGGGGCGCCGTAGCCCGACTCTCCGAGTCGGGTGAGCCAGAAGGCCCCGACTCGGAGAGTCGGGCTACGGTGCGGCCCCGGTTAGGCGATGGAGAAGGCTCAGTTGCCGCCGGCAACCTTGGGCTGGGCTGGCTGGGGGCCGACCAGGTCTTTCAGCAAGCTCCGATCCCCAGGCTGTGCCGTCGAGGTTTCCGATGCCGGTTGGAGGTAGCGTTCCTCCAGGGCAAGTTTGCGGCCCTCTTTCTTCTGTGCTTGCTCGATCCGGTCAAGTTTGCGCTGAATGTTGCGAACCCAATCCTGGTTCACGCCAGCCGGGGCGGGAGCCTGCTTGACCTGCAAGGTCTGTTCTTGCGCCTCCAGTTTGGCGATGTGTGTCCGCAGTTGTTGTTTCAGCAAGGCAATATTGTCCAGCTGTTCCAGGTCGGCGCGCAGGATCTTCTGCAAGGCCGCGAGCTCCTCCTCGTGCGCTTTGAGTTGCCGGACGGCAGCCTCCTCGCGCGCCCGACGAGCCTTGGCCGCAGCCAAAGTCAGTTGTTTGCCCTCAAACAAAATGCTCTCGCTGCCGGCCTCGACTCCCTGGATCAACTCGCGGAGACTGTCGCGCCGCTGCTCGAACTTCGCTCGTGCGGTGTTGATTTCCTTTTCCAGTTGCTCGGCCCGTTCCTGTTTGTCGGCGATCGGGCCGAGTAAACCGCGCAACTTCTCATCCAGACCGTCGATCTCCCGCTTGACATCCTCAATTTTGTCAGTCCGCGAACTCAACTCTAAATTCGGACAGTTCCGGTTGCACCAGCTGCGGAGGTAGATGCCCAGATCCGTCTTCTTGTAGGCGTACAGCGCGCCGACGGCGAGCAACCCGATGACGACTACTTTCTTACACATGTTACTGAACCCCTTTCCAGATGTAGGACAGATACGGGAGGGCGCGGCACGTGACGCCCAGCGACGACACAATCACCCGTCATTTTATTCGCCGAGGGCAAGGAGGGATTTAGAAAAATGACGGAAACGGACAGAGCGAATACGCCGCTCCTGGCGGCTGTGCCGGGTGGGCAAAAGACGGCATCTATGCGGGCGCCCTCGCGCACCGATCCTGGGAAATTGCAGAAAGGCATTGATGGATTGCAGCGATTGCGAGAAAATAAGCTGTCGTTAGCGATTCCCCCGCGGTGACGGGACTTTCGGGTTCTGGTTACCGCGCACAACTTTGAGGTGGTCCGTCTCCTTGTCACGGGCCGCGCACCGGAGTGGCAGTTCCATGGCGAAGACATGCTCGATTTGCAACCGCTCCTATCCCGATCAGCTCCCCGCCTGTCCCTACTGCGAGCCCGCCACAGTCAGGCCGGGCCAGGATCCCCTCGATGACCCCTTCTCGGTCGGCGACGAAGACGCGGCGACCGTGCGGCCAACGTCGAAAAAGCCCGTACACCCTGAAGAGGAGATCGTCGAGGTCGGCGACGTGGGGCGTGCGGAGGTCACTGACGTTGCGTCCGATGTGCTGAGCGTCGAGGAGGTGGTTGCCGCCGAGCCTACCTCGACCCGGTCGGACGTCCTCAACGTCGGCGAGGCAGCGGTGGTCGAATCGCCGTCGGGCCAGTCGGACGTCCTGGAGATCGAGGAGGCAGCGGTCGCAGAACCTGGCTCTCCGATGTCCGACGTGATTGAAGTCGGCGAAGTCGAGGTCGTCGCCGGCCCCACCTCCGCAAAGTCGGATGTCATCGAGGTCAGTGAGTCGCCGGTCGAATCCCCCGCGGGCCAGTCGGACGTCCTGGATATCGAGGAAGCAGCGGTCGTCGTCGGCCCCGCGTCCGCGAAGTCCGACGTCCTCGAAGTGAGCGCAGAGCCTCCCCCCCCGAAATCCGACACGCTCGAAATCGACGCGGCCCAGGTTCTCGACGAACCTGCCTCCGCCAAATCGGACGTCATCGACGTCAGCGAGGCGGCAGTGGTCGAATCGCCCTCGGGCAAGTCGGACATCCTGGAGATCGACGAGGCCGAGGTCGTCGTCGAGCCGTCGTCGATCATCGAGGCAGCCGAGGCGGTCGAGGTTGTGGACGAAGCAGAGCCGAAACAGGCGCCTCCGCAGGCGAAACCGGATCCGAAGGCGACGCGCATGGCTGGCAGGGCGCCCGCCCCGACCATGCTCGCGGGCGAAGATGCGTTCGACGAGGGGGCGACCGTTCCGCCGGGAATGCCGAACCTGGAACTGGACAGCGGCAAGGGGAAAAAGAGCGACGAGGTGGTCGAGGTCGGCGAGGAAGTCCTCGAAGCCGCCGAGGCGTCGGCGGTGGAGGAGGTTGTTGAGGAAGACCTGATCGAGGCCGAGGAAGCGCTCGAACCGGACGAAGCCCTGGAGCAGACCATCTCGTTTGAGCCGCCCTCGAAGGAATCCGGCAAGGATGCTTCGGCGCTTGACATTCTTGCCGAGGATGTCGTCGAAGAGCCGTCCGGCGCCGACCTGCAGCGCAAGGCGCCGGCCAAGCCGGATCGCACTTCCGGGGTGGACATGATCGCCGAGGCCCTCGAATCCGGGGTCGATCTCGGCAGCGACGCTCCCAAGCCGCCGCCCACCAAGCCCACCAAGCGCCAGCGCAAGTCCGAGGTCGATCTCGAAGGCGTCTACGAACCGAGTTCCGAATCCTCCGCCGTCGATCTGGGCGCTACCGAACGGCCCTCCTCGAAGAAGAAGGCCGGCGAGGACGAAGTGGAGGAAGTCGTCGAGGCGGCCGAGGAGGAGGGAGTTGTCGAGGTAAGCGAGGAGGTGGTCGAGGAAGCCGTCGAGGACGAATTGCCCCAGGTGAAGAGCAAGAAGGGCAAGGCAGACGAGGAAGCCGTCGAGGAGAGCCTTCTGGCCGAGGGGGAGGAGGCGGCCGTCGAAGAGGCGGTCGCGGAAGCCGCCGAGGAGGAGGTTGTCACCCCGAAGACCAAGGCGAAGGAGAAAACGAAGAAGGACGAGGAGGCGGATTACGAACCCGAGGAAGACGAGTACGACCGCAAGCGCGGCCGCAAGGGGGCGCCGGTCATCATCAGGGGCGGCGGCTTCTTCAAGACGATGGTGAGCATTCTGTTCGGCATGGTGCTGGTCGGCGGCGCGGCGGTCGCCGTCTGGTATATGGCTCCCGACCTGCTGGAGAACATTCCGGAGTCGCCGCGCGGAAAGGACTTCAAGTGGCAGAAGGTGGATAAGGAGAAGCACAAAGCCGTCGAAAAGGAACTCGCGGCTGCCAAGGCGCTCGCCGAAGCCAGGCGGAAGCTGGACCGCGGGGAATTCGACGCGGCCATCAAACTGCTCGCTGGTGCGGTATCCATAGAGGAAAAGGGAACCCGCGGCGAGGCGCGCTGGCGCAAGTATCTCCAGGAAAAACAGGGCGAGGCTCTCAAGGCAGACGACGAACTCGTCAAGGAGGCGCGGGAGGATTTGGCCGGCAACGATTACTTCCTGAAGCAGATCGATGATACCCTCAAAGCGGACCAGGAGACTCGGAGTGCCCAGGCGATCGACAAGGCCGTCCGCAATGCTCTGGCGAAGATCGGTCAGTTGCCCAAGGGGGACAACGCCGCGGTGGCCAAGGCGGTGGAGGGTGTCATCCAACGA
>DASPXY010000684.1:0-9439 GCA_035637055.1 Gemmataceae bacterium
GATCTTATACGGGCACCAGGGCCGGGGACGGTCGCCGCGATCGCTTCCTCGGCCCTGGTGCCCGTATAAGGAGCGCGGCGAGTCGTCCAGGTAGCGACCCCAACCCCCATGACTGAGATCTCCACCTACTTCCTGGCACCGGCCGCTTACCACGAGGGTTCCCTCGTCACGCAGAGGTCGGACATGACCGCATCGGTCCTGGAACGGGCCAGCATCGCCCAGGCCACCTCGGTACTCGACGTCGGCTGTGGGGCCGGGCAGACACTGCGCCTCGTGGCGGGGTTGAACGAGGCGGCTTTGCTGATCGGGGTGGATCCGGATGAGGACGCCTGCCGGAGCGGCCGGCGGGGCGGCGAGCGCATCCACTTCCTCAAGGGGGAAGGGGAGCGGCTACCGCTCGCAGACGGGTCAGTCACCCACGTTATCTGCCGCGTGGCCGTGAACTACATGCACCAGGCCCGCGCCCTGCGCGAGATGACGCGAGTGCTGGCGCCGGGAGGGACACTCGTCCTCTCATTCATTGGCTTCGGCTACTCCCTACGGGAGGTGCTGGCCCCCGGCAATGCGGGGCTGCGTCAGCGACTCGGCAACCTCAAGTGTCTGCTGTCGGGAATCCTGTTGCAGACCCTGGGATACCAGGGAGAACGTGGTACATTCTGGGGGCGGAGCGTCCCGTATACGTCCGTTGCCCGGCTGCAGTGCCAGCTCCGGGAGCGAGGTTGCACGATGACCTGGCTTGGGTGTGAAGGCCGCTTTTTGGGGACGGCAACCATTTGCTGGGCGATTATTTCCAAGAATGACAACGGCTGTGGGGTCAAGCAGTGAAGAAATCCGTCCTCTGTGTGGCCTCCTACTTCCCGCCGGACGCCTCAACGGGCACGCACCGGACCCGCGCCGTCGCCCGTTACTTGCCGGCCTCCGGCTGGCGGCCGGTCGTAGTCAGCCCGGAAATGCCTGTGGGAACCGAGCAGGATCCCTCGCTACTGCAGGGTCTTCCGGAGGATTTGGTGATCTACCGGACTCCGGCCCCCAGCCTGGTGTCGTGGGGCAGCAGACTGCGTAACTGGTTCAGGGGTCTTTTCCGGCGGCGCGGGGTCGCCACCCAGTCCACTGCTGTGCGGCCGGCATCTCCCGAAAGCCACGGGTCGGCCAGGGGATGGGTGGACTGGGCGAGTTGGTGGCTGCAGGTTCCGGATATGACGGTCGGCTGGCTGCCCTATGGCTTCAGCGCCGCGCGCCGGGCGGTGCGCCGCCACCACTGCCAGGCCATCTACTCCTCGGCCCCACAATTCACGACTCACCTGATCGCCCTGTTGACGAAGCGCGCGACGGGCCTGCCGTGGGTGGCTGACTTTCGGGATCCCTGGCGCTCAAGCCCCTTCCGCAAGATCCCGTACCGATCAGCCGACAGGTATGACGCCTGGCTGGAGCGGCGGGTGGTGGGTACGGCGGACTGGGTCGTCTGCAACACCCATGCTGTCCAGGACGACTTCGCCAGGCGTTATCCGGAACTGGTCCACAAGTTCGTCACCGTCCCGAACGGCTTCGACCCGGAAGACTTTGCCGACCTGAAGCCCCAGCGTCCTGTCGGGACCGAGAAACTGGTCCTGACACACGCCGGCTGGTTCTACGACAAACGGCGGCCGCACCCTATCTTCCAGGCCCTCCGCCTCTTGCGTGACCGGGCCTCTCTCTCCTCGGCGGTGTGCCTCCAGCTGGTGGGCCACCCTCGGCATGAGGGGAAAGACCTGAGAGCAATCGCAGCCGAATACGGGGTGGAAGACCTCGTTCTCGTGCGGGGAGAGGTCCCGCACCAGCAGGCTCTGGAGTTGATGCGAGGCTCCGACGTGCAAGTCCTGGTCGGGTTCAACGGGGTCGGTGCGGACCTCCAGGTGCCCGCCAAACTATTCGAGTATCTGGGCGTGGGGCAACCTGTCCTGGCCCTCGCCCCCCGGCGGAGCGCGATCGCTGAGATGCTCGGGCGCAGCGGTGCCGACGGTGAGGTCTGTGATCCCGAAGACCCGGAGGAGATCGCCTCGGCCATCACGCGCCTCGTGCGGCGCCGCAACGGATCCCCTGCCGGGGCGCGCGCAGCCGGCGGTGGCCCCATCACACAGTTCTATCGCCGCGAGCAGGTGTCCCGGATTGCCGGGCTGCTCACTGGCACACCTTCAGGACGGGAAACCGCGACCCAGGATAAGTCCCGCTAACCCGCGACAGGAGCCATGAACGAGACGCCTACCTCTGTGCGCAGCCCGGAATCGCTCCGGCAGCATTACCAGATCGAGCGCGAACTGGCCGACCGCCTGCGGAATGCGTCCCCCGCCGACCGCGCGCACCTGTACCGCACCGTGTACAATGAACTCTTTCTCCGTGTCCCGGACCACTCGCAGCTCTCACGGAAGCAGAACGGAGAGCAGCAGCAGGAAACGACTGAGCGGCAGCTGCGGCTCTTGCGGCGGTTCCTCCGGCCCAACGCCGTCTACCTGGAGATCGGCCCAGGGGATTGTCACCTGGCCGCGACGGTCGCCCGCGAGGTGCGGCAAGTGTACGCCCTGGACGTATCGGACGAGATCATTGGCAAAGTTAAGAGGCTTGCCAATTTCGCCCCCGTGGTGTTCGACGGTGTCCGAGTTGAACTGCGCCCGGAGAGTATCGACGTGGCCTACAGCCACCAGGTTCTGGAACACCTGCACCCCGACGACGCCTCCCAGCAGTTGCGGGGGGTGTTCGAGGCGCTGGCGCCGGGCGGCGTGTATGTCTGCACAACGCCGCACCGGTTCTCGGGACCCCACGATATCTCGAAGTATTTCGACGCTGAGGCGACTGGGTTCCACCTGAAGGAGTACACTTACCGGGAGCTTCGCCGACTGTTCCTCCGGACCGGGTTCGCGAGGACAGGCGTTTGGGGAGGGCTGAAGGGCTACTTCTGGAAACTCCCCGATTCGCTGGTTCTCGCTGCCGAGGGCCTCCTTGGCCTAAGCCCCAGGTGGCTGCGGCAGCGGTTGGCCAGGGCGGTTCCGTTCCGCGCTGTGTTTGACAGTGTGACGATCGTCGGCTACAAGGCCCACTCGACCCCTGAGCCTCTTGACTCATGACCATACTCCTGTTCGGAATCGGGTTTGCCGTCGCCTGCCTGGCCGCCCTGCGCTGGCCAGTGGTCGGCGTTCTGGCCTACATGGCCAATTACATCATTGCCCCGGAGAAGCAGTGGTGGGGGGAGCCCTTGAGGGACATCGGGGTTCGCTTCTCCTTCTACCTGGCCCTGTTCACTGCCATCGGTCTTGTGTTGCAATGGCAGGAGATGAAAGCCAAACTTGCGGGTGCCTTCTGGCACTCCCAGGAAATCCTCATCGGGGCGTTCGTCGCCGTCATTCTGCTCTCTCGCGTCTGGGGGGTGGCGATTGATCTAACCGCGAGGGATCTGTCGGGGACGAGTGAGACCCCCGCGGAGAAAATCCCGAAAGTGGCCCTGTTCGTGCTGATCATGAGCCACAGCCTGCTCAGTTCCAGGGAGGTCCGCTGGGCCTTTCTCCTGTTGATCCTCGTCGGGGGGCTTTACCTCGGTGTGGATGCCTACACGGCCAGCCCGAGTCGGTACGTCCACGGAAGGCTCGATGCCCTGGGGGGCACGGATTTCCGGGAATCCAGCGCCGTCGCAGCCCACCTCGCCCTGGTCGCCATCCTGACCGGTGTGTATTTCCTTCACACGCCTAAGTGGTGGGTGAAAGGGGCCTGCCTGGTCGCCGGCGGGTTCATCGTCAACGCGATCATCCTGACACAGACCCGCGCCGCCATGCTGGGGCTTCTTGCGGGCGCAATCGCCGCCTTCCTGCTCGCCAGGCGTGGCGAACGGATGCGCATCTGTGTGTACAGTGCCGTTGCCCTTGTCGCCGCACTGGCTCTCACCAACCGGGCTTTCTGGTCGCGCGCGGAGTCGATTGCCGTCAGCGAGGAACAACTGGATGGGGCTGCGGTTGCACGTCTCGATGTATGGCATGCCGGCCTCGCCATGTGGCAGGACAACCCCCTCGGGGTCGGTGCGGGGAGTTTTTACACCACCGTTGGCCTCTATGATCCAGCCTACACCGGGCGGGACTGTCACAACACGTACATCCGCTGTGCCGCAGAACTTGGGTTCCCCGGGCTCCTCGTCCTCGGCGCGCTGATCTTCAATGCCTTCCGCACCCTCCGCCGGGCGCCCCGCCTGGCGATGGGCACGCCGATCGAACACGATCTCTGGTGGTATTGCTACGCCATGCAGGTCGGACTCGTGGCTTACCTGACGGCCGGCATTTTTATGGGCCTCACCTATATCGAAGGCTTCTGGTGGTTTCTGTGCTTGCCTGTGTGCCTGGAACGCGCGGCTCTCTCCGCCCGCGCCGAACAGGCCAACGCTGAGCCGGTGTATGACGAGACACACGGTGATGGCGTCGTGGCTGAGTCTCTCGTTTACGGTTAGAGCCGATCGCGATGACCTCGCAAGAGTTGCCGCTGCGGAACAAGGATCTGCAACAAGTGTTCGACCTCAAGTACGGCCAGGGTCAGGACGTCGGGTGGGGGCCGCGCCTGCGTCTCCGCTTCAAATACTTCAACCCCGACGATTACTATGAGGCCATGGTGGCGAAACTCGTCGGGGAGGGGTGCGCCTGGGTCGATCTCGGCTGCGGCCGGGAACTCTTCCCGGACAACCAGAAGTTGGCGCGGGTCTTGGCGGACCGCTGCGAGACCCTCGTCGGTGTTGACCCAGATGCCACCCTGGAGGAAAACCAGTTCGTCCACCAGCGGGCTCGGAGCCGCATCGAAGATTTCCAGACGGAACAGAGGTTCATGGTGATCACTCTGCGAATGGTGGTCGAGCACATCACCGAGCCAGAGCAGACCCTGCAGACCCTGGCCCGCCTGACGCGGCCTGGCGGGAAGGTGGTGGTCTTCACTGTCAACCAGTGGTCGCCGCTGGCTCTGTTGGCCCGGTTGATCCCCTTCCGTTTCCACCACGCCCTCAAGAACCTCGTGTGGCGGACGGAGGAGAAGGACACCTTCCCGGTGGCCTACCGCATGAACACTCGGGAGCGCCTGGCCCAACTCTTCGGCGAACATGGATTCAAGGAGCGTTACTTTACCTATCTGGACGATTGCCGCACTTCCGCCCGCTTTCGCCTCGGCCAGTTGCTGGAGTTGGCGTGCTGGCGGGTGCTCAAGGCCCTGGGCCTGAGATACCCGGAAAACTGCCTGCTGGGCGTCTACGAGCGGCTTTAACCTCGGCCTCGCTGCCCCCAACCGCACCGGGCCTTGCTTTGTTCCATGCAAACGTTCCCCACCACCTCTGTTCACGGCCGCTCCGGCAGGAGTAGACTGCACGTCGGCCATGTGGTCGACTGCTTTGGCGCCGGCGGCATTGCCACTGGCGTGCTGGAACTCATCCGCGCCACTCGGGGGCTGATCGAACATTCGATCATCAGCCTGGTGGACGATCTGCGGCTCCTGGCCCAGCTGCCGTCGCCGCCCCCCGCCTACGTGATCAAACCGGGCCGCACCCGTCTGATCGGCTTCAGCGGCCGCCTGGCCTGGCTGGTCTGCCGGAAGGGGATCGACATCCTGCACTGCAACAATCACTTCGCCTGGCTCGACAGCAGCCTGGCTGCCCGGCTGACGGGTTGCCTCTGCCTGCAGACCTTCCACGGCGTCGAGAAGCCGCTCGCTGAGATGCCGCGCGACATCCGAGTCAAGTGCCGCCTGGCGGCCTGGCTCGGCAACGCCGTCACGGCCGTCAGCGACGCCAGCCAGCACATGGTCTGCACTCTGGGCGGCCTCCCCGAACAGGCAGTCGAGGTGATCCCCAACGGGGTGGATCTCGGCCGCTTCCGTCCCTGCCCCCCGGACGCGCCTGAGCGGCGCGCCCTGCGTGAGGGGTTGGGCGTGGCCCCGGAGACGCCGCTGGTTGTCCACGTCGCAGGCCTTCGCCCGATCAAGGACCAGGCCACCCTGCTCCGTGCCTGGGGGGACGTGGTCGAGTCCTGGCGGCGGGAGTCGCTGCCAGCGCCCCTGCTCTTGATTGCCGGCGAAGGTTCCTGCCGCCGGGAACTGGAGGCCCTGGCCGGCGAACTCCGCATTACCGACCGCGTGCGCTTCCTCGGCCAACGGTGCGACCTGGACGCCCTGTTGCCCCCCTGCGACGTCTTCGTCCTGAGTTCTCTCAGCGAAGGAATGAGTTTCGCCATCCTCGAAGCGATGGCCGCCGGGCTGCCCGTGGTGGCCACGCGGGTCGGCGGCAACAGCGAGCTGGTCGAGGGCGGCGTGAGCGGATTGCTGGTTCCAGCGCGCGACCCTGGAGCCCTGGCCGGGGCCCTGCGGCGGCTGCTCCGTGACCCGGCCGAGCGCCAAGGCATGGCGAGCCGCGCGCGGCGGATCACCGAAGAGCGTTACGACCAGAGCCGGTCCGCCAGGCGCTACCTCGAGGTGTACCGGCGGCTTGCGAGCCGCTCCAGTGGGCGGAGATGTATACCCGCCGGAGCGTGACGGTCGAGGTGCCGTCGGCGGGCTCAGGCGTCGTGGTCGCAAGCCGGCCCGCTTGCGCACCCAACAGCATTCAGCGGGCTCACAAGCGAGCCGCTTGTGGCCACGGACAGACGGCGGTCTTGCCCTTCTTGCCGTGGTCGCAAGCAGCCCGCTTGCGCACCCCACTGGGCTCACAAGCGGGCCGCTTGTGGCCACGTCAAGAGGGGTCAGAGGAGAACCGTGCGGATCATCAGCGTCACCACTGAGTACCCCGGCCCCGGGAACCCACGGGGCGGCCTGTTCGTGCAGCGGCGGCTGGCGGCGCTGTCCCGGATTGAGGACGTCCACGTCATCCACCTGGAGCCCTGGTTCCCTCTGCTGCGCCCACGGGCCAGGCCCACAACGCAGAACGGCTACCCGGACCACCCGCCCGCCGTCCGGCCCGGCATGTTCTACCTCCCCGGCGTGCTGAAAGGCCTGGATAGTTACTGGGTCAAGAAGGCCGTCGTGCCCGCGATCCGCGCCCTGGAGGGCGAGGGGCAAGCGGATCTGATCGACGCCCACTTCGGCTACCCGGAGGGCGTCGGTTGCGTCAAGGCAGCTCTCAAGTTGCGCCTGCCGGCCTTCATCACCATGCGCGGCCTGGAGCGGCCGGTACTGCGGTATCGCTGGCGCGGCTCGCAGCTCCTCTGGGCCCTCAAACAGTGCGCGGGGATCATTTGCGTGTCCCAGTCCTTGCGGGACCTCGCGCTCGTCCACGGGATCGACCCCGAGAAGATCCGTGTCATCCCCAACGCGGTGGACCGGGAGCTGTTCCGGCCAGGCGACCGCGACGCGGCCCGGGCAACCCTTGGGATCGACCGGGGCACCCCCCTGATCGTCTGCGTGGGCATGCTCGTTCACGGCAAGGGGCAGCATCTGTTGCTGCAAGCGCTCTCCCGTCTGCGAATCTGGCACTCCGACCTGCGGTTGGTGCTGGTCGGCGGGCCAGCCCATGAGCCGAGCTACCCGGAGTCCCTCCGTCAGATGACCAAGGAACTCGGGCTCAGTGAGGCCGTCGTCATGACGGGCTCGCAGTCGCCGCAGCAGGTCGTGACGTGGCTACGTGCGGCGGATCTGTTCGCCCTGCCGACCTTCGACGAGGGCTGTTGCAACGCCATCCTCGAGGCGATGGCCTGCGGCTTGCCGGTTGTCACCACCCCGGCCGGGGATAACGCCGTCCTCGTCGAGCCTCCGCACCGCGGCCTGCTGGTGCCGATCAACAACGCCGAGGCTCTCGCCGAAGGCATCAGGCAGGCGCTGGCCAGGTCCTGGGAAAGGGACCGGATTGCCCAGTACGGAGCGGGGTATACTTGGGACGAGGTGGCGCGGCAGACCGCCCGGTTTTTCCGGGAGCGGCTGGCCGCGGCGAAGCCGTGAGGGTTGCCACACATGCTCTACCCGTTCCTCATCGAGCACCTGCTCCTTCCGACTGTGGGGTTCCTCACCGCGTCGAAGTTCTGGCGCCTGGCGGGCCAGATGCACCGCCTGGAGCGGCTGCCGCTGGAGCACCTCAGCCGCCTGGAGTGGCAATCCCTGCAAGCCTTGCTCAGCAGCGCGTATGAGAGCGTCCCCTTCTATCGCGAACGGTTCGACGCGGCAGGCATACGCCCGCAGGACCTGCGCGACCTCGACGACCTGCCCCGCCTCCCCCCCGTGACCCGCCAGGAACTGGCGGCGAACTTCCCCGACCGGGTGACGCCGGCGGGCGCCGACCAGACCGGCTGGCGCTTCGCCGCCACGTCCGGCACGACGTCACAGCGCCTGATCGTGCTGCAGGACTTCGCCAAGCGCGACGCGATCCGCGCCGCCGCCGCCCACTCGTTCAAGTTCTGCGGCCTCCCCCTGGGATCGCGGTACGTGGAACTCCCCCCAGACGTCTGCAATGTCCACTGCGGGCTGAACCGCGAGGCCGAGCCGCCGTTGCTCCGTTACCTGTGGACAGCAGGCCGCCGGTCCTGGCAAGACCCGCAGTTCCGCTCCGACCTCCGTGGCCTGTTCGAGAGGCAAGTGGTCTACCGGCAGTTGGTTCTGCCGGCCTTTAGCTCCGGCGGGACGAACCAGCCGGCGCCGGTGGTCAGCGACTACCTGCAACGCATCCGCGCTCATCGGCCGCTGCTGCTCAAGGGGCTGCCCGCGTACCTGCTGATCCTTGCGCGGCACCTTCAGCGAAATAGCCTTAAGCCTCCCCGCCTCCGTGAGGTCAGGCCGATGGGCAGCGCGCTGGCACCAGCGGCCCGGCGGTTCATCGCAGACGCTTTCCGCTGCCCAGTGGTCGAGGACTTCGGCTCGGCCGAACTTGGCTCGATCGGATGCGAGTGCCGCGCGGCCGACGGGCTGCACCTCTTCCCCGGGCTGTTCTTCATCGAATTTGTCCGCAACGGCCGGCCGGTGCGCCCAGGGGAGCTTGGCCGTATGTTGGTGACGGACCTCACCAACCGCGCCATGCCCCTGATCCGCTATGACCTCGGCGACATCGGCTACGCTCTCCCGGGGAACTGCTCCTGCGGTCGGAACACGCCGCGGTTCAGGGTTCTTGGGCGCCTGCAGGACACCCTGGTCACCCCGTCTGGCGGGGTGCTCACCGAGCACCAGGTTTCCGACTTCCTGTACACCTACCCCGGGGTGGATTGGTTCCAACTCGTGCAACAGTCTGCGACCCATTTCGACCTGCAGGTCGTCCCGGACGGCCGCACCCCTGTGTCCGCGGAGCGTTTGGCGGCCGGCCTTACGAACCTCCTGGGGGGCAGGGTGCGGATCGCGGTCCGACAGGTGAAAGCGATCGCGCCGGAAGGTGGTGGGAAATACCGCTTTGTGAAGTCGAAAAGCTACGCCCAGTTCGACGCCCCCCTCGCCCCCTCGCCAAAGGCCCCCGCCCTCTCCGAGAACTGACATGATCCCG